>CAZYYO010000009.1:36250-51228 GCA_964650965.1 uncultured Lachnospiraceae bacterium
GGAGGATATGTGACGATTACGGATGCGTGGCCCCAGGAAGCTTAAATGCTCTGGGGCGAGCAGATAATGAACGCATGAAATCCCCCATACTATAGGCTTGAAGCGTAAAATATGCTTGTGCAAGTCTCTAGTTTGGAGGATACCTCGCCATAAGTATCCCTGACGACCCATTCTGGAATCATGGGAGATATCGATAACAGGTGCAAAGATATGGGTAATACCACAAGCAGCCTCCTGGCGACTGATAATCTAAGCAATCTCCTCCTCCAGCTCTGGGTCAAAGCTGGAGCCACGACCGATACCATGAGGCATGTCCTAATTCATCTTATCGAAATCATCCATATACTTCTTTTTCATCTATAATATTCTCTCCTTTAATCGCTCCATCATTTGCCTAGCACCATCTTCATTCGGATGTACTGTGCCGTCCTGAAATAATTTCACATCTGCATCCAGCATCTCATTTCCAGGAATCACCGTTACATTCTCATATTGGCTTACGGTGTCCTCAATACATGCTCTCCAGTCATCAAATGAGATGCATTCATTTACCGTATCATCTAGTCGGGCAATTGGAGTCATTACATATATTCTCGTCTTCGGAAACATCCCAATAAGTTCTCGAAAATATTCCGTCATATTACCAACCATCAGTTCACGGTCAGAAAGGAAAGACCAATCATTCGTTCCATAAGCAACTATAATTGTGTCAAATTCATGTGTTCCCTGATTCAGTTTGCAGATACTTCCCTTCTGGAATATATATCCGCACACTCCCTGATTAAAGAGTTGAAGATTCTTAGATTCCGCCAACTGCCAGACCCATGTGGAACTGCTTAACTTACAATTAGCTCCATGTGTAATAGAATCTCCAAGGCAAAGAATATTTCCTTTAAATGATAATGGTTCAGCCACCGTTCCATCTATCTGAAGATTACGAATTGCAGAGGCTCTAAGATATGGGAACAGAATCTGAACTTTTCGCTTTTTGCCATTTGATTCAGGCATATCTACTTTAATCAGTCCTTCTATCCAAGGAATACTGATATAAAGTTCTCCATCAATCAATACATTAAAAGAACTTCCAATGATTAGGAAAAAATCCTCTTGGGAATCATTGTTTGACTCCGTATTCTGTTGGCCATAATCTAGAGTGGCATCTCCCACAGCCTGCTTCATCTTACATTCAAATTCAATACATTTCGCATCTGTCATCATGGAAATTGTAATACCTGCATCTGCCATGGCGCACATTGCCATCATAGGGTCATAACCGTATGCTCCCATCTGCTCAGGAAAGAAACGTTCCGCCTCAACCCAATCATTCTCCATCTGATTCACCCGGTTTGCTCCCGTAATGAAGGTCATAAGATTTAGTTTCTTCATAATTATATCCCCCTCGTTCTTTCTAGCACTTCTATGTTACTACAACATATGATTTCTTCATGATCACTCATTATTTTAAATATTTCTTCCAATCTATCCCAGTTATTGTATTTTGTTCCATAATCTAATTCATATCCATGCCCCCACATATAGAATACCTGATTTTCTTGTGATTCTTGATGTAGAAATTTATCCAACAACTGAAAAACGTCCTTGTCTCCCTGCCAACAAGTAGGATTCCACTCATATGGATTCTCTGGTAAATCAAAACTTTTTGTAGATTTAATTGTTCTGGCATAATGAATGTTATGATCTCTTAAAATTCCCACAGCCTGTTCATTAACCCTTCCATTAGGATATGCAAACCCACTAATTGGTGATTCTGTATATTGCTTTAGACATGCAATATCCTTTTCAATAGCCTCTTTTATATGTGCCTCATCTAAGGCTCCTAAATTCTCATGCATATAAGCGTGGGAAGCTATCTCAAATCCATTATATGTATCTCTTACTTCCTCTTCTAACACACGGCCCACTTTGACATATTTTCTAAGAATACCATTCTTTGGACACTGTTCTCCATCGTGATACTGATAACCTATATCCCCAATTCTTGTAATAACGCCATTCGATCCAAACAATCCACTGTTTAGATTAAAAGTTCCACCTAAATGATACTTTCTTAGTAATTTAACAATTTTCTTATCTTGCAAATTACCATCATCATAACTTACAGTAAAATACTTGTTTCCCAATTATTTCGTCTTCCTTTCTTCCCAACCATTGGGGACGGAGTTTTCTGGTTTTTATATCTGTCCCCATCGCTAATTGCTCTGATGTAATGATCCTGTCCATCCCAGGTAATATTGGGCTGATCCAATTCCTTCATAACCATATCATCCTGTAATGATAAATCGTTTATATGATGTTAGTGGAAGTTCGCCCTGGTTCGTAACTTCCAGAATTATGTGTATACTATCAGATTGTTGTAATTGTGGTTCATCCTTGGAAATCGTAACCGTTACAGTATCTGTCATATCTCCATCTAACATTACCTTCCCCTGATATGTGCCTGCTTCCTGATATACATACCAATGATAGTCCAATACCCTACCATCAATGTCATAGGAGTCTTTCGCACTAATATGAAGACTTTGTGTTGTTTGCATGGTCAGTTGGTTTTGCTTAGATGCTATAATAACCGGTGCCTGGACGTATTCTTTGGTAGGATCATCCAAAGTCCATGCCATTCTGGCTGCAAAATCATTTTGGTAGGCTTGCCGCCACCTCCAGATAGATGCCTGTGCACTGCAGTGTTCTTGTCCATCGCAGCCCACAACATGATCCTGGGTATCTGTCCAGATTGGATATTTCTCTGCATTCATTTCTGGAAGCTTTGGTGGAATTTTCTTTTCATATCTGCCACCCCATCCACCGTATTCTGGATGTTCCGGCACATTTAATCCATTGGGAATCAATCCCAGATAGGAAGGAGTATCACCCTCCATACTATAGGAAGGTAGTGGATAACACTCTCCAAGGGTACCTTGCACAATATGCTTTGTCAGCCAATCCTTGGTCACCAAATCATCTCTGGCTCCCTGAAATACCCGCTGATAAAATCCTGGTTCATCTGATTGCAACTCATGATCACAGGAGATTCCTGTCCAAGTTGCCCTGCGAAAGCATTGTGTATTAGAATGGATTGTAGTTCCTATAGAAGGAGACACAATATAGAATAAATATTGTCCATAATTCTCTCGAATCCATCTAGATGAAGCATCCTGATCCGAAATTCCATAAATTCGTAATTTGGAAAGGAACTCTATCAACTCTTCCTGGCTTCTTTGTTGGTCAACCTGCCAGATGGCCTGTGCTAATGTATTGGCACCACCCCACAGTCCAATCCATAAGGGACGTGCATCCTGTGCATCTACCTCTCGAATAATTTGAAGGACTCCTTCATTTCTACAATATCTTCTGCTTGCGAATCCCCATCCCTTTTGTTTTCCATAGGCTGGAATTCCCTGTTTCACCACACTGTGAAGATATTCCTCGGTAGGATAATTGTCTCCATGGCGATCCAGATTCTTCTTAACCATACCATATTTGGAAATTAAATCATGTATCAGAATCATCTCATTGTCATGAAGCTTCTTCTTATAAACTGAGGTGCAGTTTATAATCCCTTTAATATCCAGTTGATTGGAATATAGCAGAAGACGTATCAAGGATTCTACGTCGTCTACCTCTGTCCAGCGTTTTCCATCTGGTTGCACAATATCTGTCAGTGCCATATATCGAATTGGTTTATTCATTGTTGCTCTCCGTATATTCAGATTATATTTTAATATTGATACAACTCCACCAGCATACAGGTAGGTGATGGTCCAAAATTAAAGTTCATTTGTTCATCTCCATTCAACTGGCGTTGTGGAACCCAGGTTCCATTGCTGATGGTTCCTGATTCAAGCTTTAATGCTCTTATCTTCTTATTCTCTCCGGGTTTTACTCGAAATGATACGCGATGCATCATACCCATCATAAGGAATTGATTCTCTGCCAGCTCAAAAATGGTTCCCGTAGCTATGGGATTGCCCGGTGGTGCAGGAAAATATTCCACAAGAACATCATAGTTTTTAAACCGGATAGCAGTACCCAAATCTGTGTCTGACCGCTTGATGAAGGTTTGCATCTGTTTTGTTCCACGATATTTGAAATATAACGGCTGGATTTGCTCTAGCAGTGCATATACCTGACTCAGATATTCCTTGCCACCATCTGTTTCAAACATAATAGGATTAATATTCAGCTCTGCCATTACCTCCTTTGGAGGCTTCGTTACCATTTCAGAAGGTAATCCCAAGTCTTCAATTCCGAAGGGAGAATAGCATATGGCATGATGCTTCATAAACGCATACCAGCAATAGGAAGCAGTAACGGCATCTTTTCTAGCCTCAGGAATCAGCAATGGATTGTCCTCATAATGATATTCATCCATGACATCAATGGCATAGGGAACATAAATATCCGGTGCCAAAACCGAAATTGCAGGAGCTGCCTTTTTCCATATGTGATGCACCCTTTTGATTGGTCCACCTGATGGATAGGTTCCCGGATACCATGGATGCTGTTCCAACCAGGCATTGACATACAGCGGAATCGGATATTCTTTTTTTCCGGCTTCTGCGATTTCATTGACAGCCTTTGCATAATAATATGCCATAAAGAAATCTTCTGCATTGTCACCAAATCCGGCTTTCCAGTCTAAGCTGTCCATTCCATCTTCCTTAAGCAATGCAGGAATCTTTTCAAGAAATGCGTCATTAGCCTGCTTGCAATAATCCCGCTCTGCTCCTAGAACTCCAATCTCATTTTCCACCTGTACTGCAATGACCGTGGATTCTGATTCATCTATCTCTTTTAAATGTGACATGATATGTGACAATGCATTTTTATCTTTTTCTACAGCCGCATAACAAAATGGAGAAATGGTATCAAGCTTCTCCCCACCTACTGTTTGTACACGAAAATATTTCTGGGAATCCTGTTTCATCCAGCCTGGCACATACATGGATTCCCCATTCTTCCACAAGCCGAACCATAGCAGAATTAAATGCTTCTGATTGCTTCTTGCCTGCTGAATAATACCATCCATTAATGTGTAATCATAGGTTCCTTCTACCTTCTCCATTAATTCCCAGTATATTGGCACAATCAGGGTGTTCAGATTCAGTTCTTTGATACTTGGCCAAATGTAGTCCTGCATATATGCCAAACTGCTTCCGCTGGAATTATGTACTTCTCCTGCAAATGCTAAATAAGGAGCATCCTGAACATATAAGGTTGGTATGTGATTGTCATTTCTAATTTCTGGAATATGCTTCATTCTATTTTCCCTTTCATCAATGCCATGTCTTCCTTCATTGCATCTATTATTTTATGCCCGACCAAGGCTCACGCAATGTATAGGTTCCGCTGGCATAGGTCTGCTTCTTTCCACTTGGCAAAATCACCTGACAGCTGGTGGATACCGGTACTGTAAAATGAAGCACAAACTCATCCTCTACCATCTCCCACTTCACTGAAATCATTCCATAAGGACTCTTATGACTGCAGCTTGCCCATTGCAGGCCGCCACCAACCTTAGGACAAATGGTAAAGTTCTCATAGCCTCCACTTACCGGCTCTAAACCACAGACTCTTCGATACAGGAAATCTCCCACTGCTCCATAGGCATAATGATTCATGGAAGCAGATTTTAAGCGATCGTCTTCTGTCACAGAATCCCACTGTTCCCAAAGAGTGGTACCACCCTTACGAATCTGGTATAACCAGGAAGGGCTGGTGTCCTGCAGCAACAGCTCATAAGCTTCCTTCAGCTTTCCGTGGTCTGCTAAGGCAAATAGAATATAAGGAGTTGAGGTAAATCCTGTATTTAAATGAACGCCATTTTCCTTAATTAAGTGCCATAAATGTTCTGCCATTGCATCTAAGGCTGTCTCATCATTCATATCAAAATATAGGGGCAGCACATAGCCAGTCTGGAATTCCTCCTTAAGCTTTCCCTGTCCATCGGTAAATTCTTCCATATAAGCCTGGCAAATCATCTTTCTTAACTTCAAATAATTCTGGCTTTCCTTTTCCTTGCCCAGAAGCTTACAAATCTGGCTCATTTGCAGGCAGCCATAAGACCAGTATGCAGTTCCTGTCCAGGCTCCTTTGCTCAGCCAGTCCTTTACATTTCCATAAGGAGCACACCAGTCTCCAAAATGGAAGGGCAGCTTCCAAATGTGACGATTCTTTCTTCCTACAGACAGTCTGCCTGCCCAGCGGGCTGCATCCTTCATATAGCGGCTCATGGAATCATACTGTCGCTTGAGAAGGCTAACGTCTCCATTTGACAGATATTCTGCCATAGGTACATTGATACAGCAGTCTCCCCAGCAGGAGGTAGTCATTACCGGTGTGGTCTTGGTATCTCCTCGCATAGGAATTACAAAAGGCAATGCTCCTGATTTCTTCTGCTCATCCATAAGGTCTATCAGCCATTTATCGAAGAATCGTGACATATCGAAATTGAAGCTGGCTGTTTTGGCAAATAATGCAATATCTCCTGTCCAGCCCTGCCGCTCATCCCTCTGGGGACAATCGGTAGGAATATCCACGAAATTAGACTTGCCGCTCCAGACAATATTGCTTTGCAGCTGATTTAAATCTTGATTGGAGCAGGCAAAGCTTCCGTTTTCTTCTATATCAGAGTATAAAGCCAGTGCTGACAGCTCTAAGATATCCTCCTTGGCGATTCCGCTGATTTCAATAAAGCGAAATCCCATATAGGTTAATCTTGAAATATAAGACTGCTCCCCTTCCTGGCAAATGTAGGTAAGGGTCTGCTTGGCAGAACGCAGGCTGTCTGTATATAAGGTGCCAGGCTCCGGTGTTTCTTCCTTCTCCGCCAGCTTGCCGGTCTGCAGTACCTCTCCGTGGCGAATGACTACCTTCTGTCCCTGATGTCCCCGAAGACGCATGGTCATCACTCCTGCGAAATTCTGTCCAAAATCATAAATCAGCTCTCCGGTGCTGGTGGTATGAAGGAAACTTGCTTTCATCGTCTCATGAGCAATTACGGAAGCTCCATATCTTGCTACAATTTGAGGGGTAATTTCCGGAGTAAATAAGCTTGCCTGCTCCCATGTAATATTCTTCAAATCCACAGTGGCATCATATGTCTCTCCGTCATAGAAATCTCCAAAACGATACGGTCCCTGGGTGGTTACCTGCCATGCTTCATCACTGGCAATCACCTCCTGGATTCCATCCTCATATTGGATATGCAATTCCAGAAGCAATGCCGGACGTTTGGCACTGAGCTTGGAAATGTTCTTATTGGTATCCTGTATATAAGTGCTTCTTCCTACAGCCCATCCACCGCCTACGACAGCGGTAATTTCATTTTCTCCCGATTGCAGGGTTACCGGATACGTATTATATTGCAGGTGATGTGCATAGCTGGTAAAGCCTGGGGCGAAGAATTCATTTCCTGCCTTTTGGTTATTTACCGCCAGCTCATAGATTCCCAATGCTGTGCTTGTGATAAACGCTTTTGTTACCGGTTTTTTCACATGAAATTTTCTTCGAAATAAAAACGGAATGGGAGACTGGGTATCTTCAAACTGATAGGTGTCTTCTGTAATCCATTTTCCTTCCCAGGGCAGCTGCATTCTTCCGGTTTGAAAATGTGTCTCCTGCTCTGCTCTCTGGCCATGATTATCCTCAGCCACAATATGTACCCCATAGTCTGTAAAGGGCTCTAATGGCTGTCCCTCATATGGAATATGCAGCTGTTCCTTGCCCTGATAGGTCCAGCCATTGATGGAAATCTCACTGTGAGCAAGACGTACCTCCTGCTGGTCACTAGACAAGGAGAAGCTTATCTTTGGGTTGGTTTGATCTGTAATACATTCTCTGGCGTTTTCAATTTTAATATCATCAATACAAAGCATTTTCTATCCCTCATTTTCTTTTTTCCTGCAACTTTTAACTGCCTTTGTCATATCCGAAGCTCTATTACTGCAAAATCACTTCCACCTCATGAAGCTTACCATCCTGATAATCAGGCAGGTGATTTCCTTCGATTTCAACATGGTCTGCTGTAATAACGGCAGTTCCTGCTTCTATATGCTTGGGATTTCGAATCACAATATGGTAATCCGCTCCCCGGAAATGACGGGTCACTTCTCCTTCCTCCCAATCAGATGGGAAGCAGGGCTCAATCAGCAATCCCTCATAATCTCTCTTTACGCCCATGATGCCTTCATAAATACTACGCAGTGCCCAGGCTGATGTACCTGTGGTCCAGGACCAATAGGACTTGCCATAATATCCGGGATGGGTAGCATAGCAGTTGGTAAATACATAGGGCTCTGCCCCCGACTGGGAGGATGGATTCTTATCACTATCCGGCATAATCTTCTTTAATGTTTCAATGGCTTTGTTTGCCCGATGCAGCTTACAATCCATAAAGATTTTAAAGCTGGTTGCATGGCAGTATACCCCACCATTTTCAAAAAGTCCCGGAAGCATACCTGACATTCTTCCCACATTCGGGGAATATTCTTCATAAGGAGGTAAATTTAATGGGAATCCAAAATCCCGTTCCATAGAATCTACGGCCTGTATCACCTTAGGCAGTCGCTGTGGCTCTACCACATCTGCCAAAATCGCCCAGGTCTGGGCATTTAAGTAGATTTTACTTCCCTTGCTGTCCTTTGAACCAATATTCTCCACATCACTGAGAGCTCGCATGTACCAGTCGCCGTCCCATGCCTTCTCATTAATTGCAGCTCTTAGGATGTTGAATTCCTGCTCTAATCGCTGTGCATAAGCTACATTTCCAATGCGTTCCATCAGATGCTTTAATTCCCGTAATGCCAGGCAGAACTGCTGGGACAGCATTACCGTCTCTGCCTCTGGGTCAGTGGTAATATTTAAGGCATCATTCCAGTCTGCGAAGTAGATTTTCACCAAACCGTTCTTGCCCTTATCTCGAATCAGACAATCCACAGCGGCCTGTAAATGTTCCATGACAGTTGCTTTCCCACCATCCTGCCATTCTAATTGCTGCTGTAAAATATCATAATCTCCGGTTTCCTTAATCAGCTCGCATACAGCCCAAATAATCCAGAAGGGCTGATCGGAGTATCTGGTATCATCATAGGGATACCAGGTTAATACGCCATGTCCATCCTGGAATTGATGACGAAGGCACTCTAAGATTTCTTCCTTTGCTTTATCCTGGCGATAATTCAGAAGTGCTACTGCAATCTGCAGATTATCTCGAACTCCCTTTTTACCTACAATACAGCAATCTACCTGTTTTTTCACCCACTGATTCATAATATGATTCACTTTTTCATCCGGGGTCTTTAGAGACAGGGATGCATATTTGCCCATGTTATAGGAAATGCAAGCCTGCAAAGCTTCCTCCACATAGCTGTTGTCTGCATAGGCATTACGAATCATCGCTGCTTCCTGAGGGGATTCGCTAACACCAAATACCACCTGTATCACCCGCTCCTCCTGTGGCTGTAAGGTAATCTTATGCTGCAGCACACCTCCTAATACAAAGAGGCTGGCCTGGGAATTGGTACAGTCACCACCGGAAATAACCACATCCGGACGCTGAAACAGTGCATAGCTAGAAGCATCCAGCTTGGTAATACAGCCTGCTGCACCACAAAATGCAGATAATTCCCCATCATAAGCATATACTGGTTCCGAGGATGCCAGGTAGGCATTGTAACGCTGATGAGGTGCAAATGGATGATGGGAAGAACAATAGATGCCATTCATCTTTGCATCAAAATGCGTCTCCATACAGCGATAGTTCTCATAATATCTTGGATAGGAGAAGCCTTCCAATTCGAAGGTCACCGCTTCAAAGATACTAAGATGTCTTTCTCTCTCACTTTCATTGGTGATGGTCAGTGTCCATACCTCATGATACTCCTTCTCTGGTACAAAGATTCTCCAGGAGCTTTTAATGCCTTCACACTTCGATTGCAGCTTGGAGTATCCAATACTGTGGGTGCAGGTAAAATCCTCCACCTGTTGATTCAAAGGTGCTGCACCAATATTCCAACAGATGGGTTCTTTTCCATTTTCCCCACAGGTATCATCATCACGAAGATACACGTATCTGGCATCATTATTATTTACCATACACATGTCTGCCCGCTCATTTAGATAGTAGCTTCTGCCATGACCATTTTGGGAAATCTGTGCACAATAGCCTGTTTCACTCCACAGGTAGTTAAACCAATATCTGGGAGGCTTGGTGTCATAGATGGCAACTGAATTTCCCTGGTCTATAAATTCATACATTTTATTCTTCTTCATTTTACACTCCATCGTTATTACATTATTTCAAAATTAAATGGTACATAATGCTTGGCACCTGACCATCTAAGGATAAAACTGCTACACCGTCTTTTGCCTGTGCCTCTATGGTGGTAAGAACAGCTCCTGTGGTATCTAATAGCTCTAATACCGCTTCCTGATTGGTGTGCACCACAATGGTTCCCTCTAAGGTTTCCGCCATTAGCTTGCCGTTCATAGTTACATTGGTAAGACTGATTCCTGGTGCATACTCTGGTCCATCGGAAATTACATTGGCATCATTTCCTGTGCGGCCCATGGCTGATAATACAAACTCCTGAGCGGTAGACAACGGTACTGGTGCTTCCTGCTGGGACAGTGGAAGTAAGGATACAGAAATCCGGTCATTTTTGGCTGTAAAGCCAATGCTTTCTGAAAGGGAAATTACTTCTTCTGCACTTTTCGGCTGTCCACTGAAATATCCAGCGAAAGGTGTGTGTATCATAAAGCGGGAATGGTCTGGATCAAAGGCAATTTCTCCGGTAGCTGAAATTAGCTTACCATCTACCATGCCAGTGTCCTCTGGAATAATCTTCCACTCCTTCATTGCCGTATCTAATACTTTGGCGAATTCCCGATAATCTCCATTACCGGACATAGACATAATGTCATCAATCACTAACGCCTGTTCACCCAGATGTACCGATTGCTGCTGTTCATAGCCTGCCATGACCTTGGTACCCTCTGCTGCCTTTGTTAGACGCTGGGTATCTGGGAAATTACGGAATGCGTCCCGGTTCATAGACCATGCATAATTCACACCATGCTTGGCATCTGACAGATCTGCTGTATTAAAATAACCTGCATTAATAGCCAGGTCTGCATCCCCCAGGTATTTATGTCCATTTTCAATAAAGGATGCTCGAAGCCCTGTAATGTATGGCAAAATCGTATTGGCCATAGCATACCAGTTAGGTAAGGTCTCAATATCCTCCATAGTAAAGACCTGCTCTACCTTCTGGCTGGCAGGTGCCACTAAGCCCTTAAGAAACAGGCTTGCCATAAATCCCCACTGGTTCATTACCGCTGGGTCATTGTAGCAGTCAAACACATCATGAATCTCATCATCCGGCTGATTATCCAGCTCTGAAGTATGATGATTATAGAGAATCAGTCCATCCCAGTCATTTAAGCAGGCATAGGCTATCATTTGTACAAATGAGGTGGAACGGAAGGGATGTAATCCGTAATCATTCCACTCGGTAATCATAAATGGTTTATCCTTCACACAGGAAATAGAGCCCAAGGAAGGTAAGGTAGTTGCCATCTGTCCTACATACTGCTGCACTGTTAACGGATTTACCGAAACACTTTCAGAAGGACGTCCCACCATAAAGGTTCTTCCATATACCGGCAAAATTGGATGGTTAAAATAGGTATTATTTTCCATAAAATCTCCATCCATATGTCCATATACATCCGCTGTTCCTGCAATAAGATTACTGCAGGCAATTGGTACCTTTACTCCCAGGGAAACCAGATAATTCTTGAATTCCCGATAAAATCTTCGATTGGAAAAAGCTCCAAATTCCATATAATCCGCATATCTTGCAGGACTAACAGGTCCATCCCAGGCATCCCAGGAATTATTTACCGGTTGATAGAATGCTCCCCGCACCATCTCTACCGTATTCTTGGCAGGATCCTCCTCTTCTCTTAGGGCACATACGCCATCACTGGTCCAAGCCCGGGCCAGCTTCTCCCTGGAATCGTATTTCATTAATAGGAAATGATTAAATCTTCGCTGCACCTCATCCTTATATGGCATCAGCTGAGGATTACTGTCAATCTCATCAATGCCCTTAATGGCAGAATCTTCATTATTCATCTGCAGCACTGCAACTGCCGGGTCATCCTTATAAGCCAATCCGGTATAAGGATTTACATGACACAGGAATTTCTGAGCATAATCCCGTTGCAAATCAATTAATCGCTGATTAAACATAGGGAAGCATTTGATACAAGGAACCATATCCCCTGGATATTCCAAATCATCCCCTGCCAGAAATTGTCTGGCAATAAGCAGGTCAAAATGAAGATAGATTCCCTTCTCCTTTAATTTCGCAGCCAGATAATCGAAGCGATCCAATCCTTCGGGATTGAAATTGATGGTACTTCCTCCATCATAATCTAACAGGGGTGCTTCCTTACAGCTGGTCCAAGAGCATTCTACCTCTCCGATTGGGTTATCTGCAGCATGCATACGAATCATATTCACTCCCATGCTGGCGAAGTGGTCTGCCAGCTGATCTGCCAATTCATGGCTTGGCGTATTACTTCTTGCTGCTATATTAAATCCCAGAAATCTTGCTCTGGTGTTATCTTCAAAATAAAAATGACCGTCTTTTACCTTTACAAATCCATGCTTTCCTGCCGGTGCATCTAATAAATGGGAAAAATCAAGGGTTCCTGTATTTTTTTGTGTCTTTGATAGTCTGATATGTTGTTCCATAGTGTCCTCCCAAACGATTTTGTGGTATAAAAAGAGCCGCCATATCCCTACGACGGCTCTTTGAAGTTCTAATACATCTATTTATTTCATTTTATCAATCTGTTTCTGAAGAAGTGGACAAACACTAGATGGATCGGTTGCCTCTACTGCCTTCTTATAGTCATCCCAGCTCATCTTACCAGCAATTACCTGTGGCAGATTCTGGCTCATAGCATCTGTTACTGCTGTCTGTGTGGAAGACCAGGTAGCAGAATCTTCTGCGGAAAGAAGTCCTGTATAGATAGAAGCACTTCCCTTATCCTCGTACTTAGCCCACAGCTCATAAGCATTCTTTAACACTTTTGGCTGATCATTTACCAGCTTATAGGTATCTGTGTTGCCATTGTAAGTAATTCCCAGACACATTCTGCTAGCTGTCATAGCGCCACCTGCTGCATCATCACTTGGAATTAAAGCTACATATTCTGTCATGCCCTGATCATCTTTATCTACTTCATAGCTACCCTTGTATCCATATTCTGCATACAAATCTGGATCAAAGTCTACAGATTCTACCTGCTCTGGAGTTAATCCCATATTCATAACTCTTGAACCTTCATCGGTATAAGTCCAATCGAAGAAGGTAAATAGGGTTTCCAGATCTTTATCCTCGCATTTGCTTGTCACACCAAAGCTTGCTGCTTTTCTGCTGTCCTGATACAAGCAGTCTGGATCCTGGAATTTCTGAGCATCGGTTCCATATTCATCATTGATTGGAAGTGGTGCTGCCATAGCATATGCATTCTTCTGATCGGTTGCATCTTCACAGGTTGCCTGTAAGGTATCGCCAATGGTGGAGCCATAGTATGCAGACCAGATACCAACCTTACCCTGGCTAACACCAGTGGTGTTAATCATGTAGAATAAGTCTGTTCTAGTCTGGAACTGCTGATCCAACCAACCCTTCTTGTACCAGTTAGTCATGCAATCAGTATAGGTCTTAAAGTTATCAGAGGTTCCATCATATTCTACCTGACCATCATTTACATAATAGAATCCGTTACCACCACCGAAGGAAGAAACCAGATCTCCTAAGGTACTGTTACCCATATATGAGATGGAGATGTCATAAGCTTCATCTCCCCAGCCTCTTTCATCAAAAGCCTTCTCAAAAGCTTCAAACATCCATTCCCAGTCACTAATGGTTAATGGGTCTGCTGTTCCACTTGGGAAGATAACATTATCCGTATAATCGTTGTCTGGATCATTGCCATAATCTGCGGTGAAGCTTGTTACCTCATTCTTCTTCCATCCATCCAGGTTATTGGCTTTCTTAGCCTCGGATAATGGGGTTACTGCTGGATGTCCATTGGTTTTAACTGCATCGCTGTCCCAATCCCATACATATTCTGATGGAGTGGCATACTGAACAATCCAGTCTCTACGATACATGTAGCCCTGCCATGCATTTCTTACAGAATCGCCTAACTGGCAAATCTGGTAATAGTGAGTCTTACCGGCATCATCTGTAGAGGTGCATAACAGCTTTAACTCCGGATTGGCATCCAGATAAGCTACATAATTAGGCATATACTTCTCTACATATTCTGTAATATCCATAAGGACACCTTCTTCTACCAATGCTTCTGCATTTTCAGAAGATGCTGTTAAATCGATAAGCTCTGGGTAATCTCCGGTGGATAACATAGTATTGAAGTTGTCCGTTTCACTGCCCTTTACCGGAACAATGAAATCGAAATCAAGACTGTTGCCATCTCCGATTCCGCCCTTCTCGGTATCCCAGGTCTGTGCTTCCACGTACTGTACCGATGCTGCGTCGCTATAATCCGTATAGTAGGTTCCTGCGCCATCATCCTGATAAATCCACATGGTGAAGTGATTGTCATCACCTGCACTCTTCTTGCTTCCACATCCAGTGAAAGATGTCGCTGCCATTGCACCAACCAGGCCAAGAGCAACTGCTTTTCTCATAAATTTCCCTTTCATACATACCTCCTGTACTCTTCATTTACAAGGGACATATTTCCCTTACGCTAATTGCATAATATCATAGGATTTTTTATAAATATTGTGTATTTAAGTTGTACATTGTAATTTTCGGTATTGACTTTTATAAATGTGATTACTATACTTTGAAATTGTAAATGTATGGATGACCAAACGAAACCTGGAGGAAGATTATGGATTATATTGCCTTTTG
>CAZYYO010000010.1:0-50105 GCA_964650965.1 uncultured Lachnospiraceae bacterium
GGGGACGGCTAACCATGTTCTCTGTGGATTCTTCCTCTTCCTTCAATAATTCTGCAATTACGTCAACCTTAACCTCCGGCTCACAGATACAGTTGAATTCCAAAGCAATTTCCTCTGCTGTTTCATAATCCACATCCTGGTTTACGGTTACCATGGTGCCCTTTAAGAACAGCTTCTTAACGATGACAGATGGAACCACCTTCATCTTATCAGCTAATTCCTTAATCGTAAGATGTTCTGGTAACGTAATGGTAAGAATTTCATCTGCAGCTCTCTCCGCTGGCTTTGGCTGAGGCGCTTTGTTTTTCTTCTTGCCACCATTCTTCTCTAGATTAACGAATCTTTCTGCCTTCTTGCTTCCTAATGCATCATGCTCATTCTTACCATTGTTCTTACGTACATTGGTACGATTCCGATTCTCATTCGTACGATTTTCGGTTGGCTTTGGTGCTTCGTTTCCAAACTTGCTGGAATTCGCTTCTCCCGGTCTGCCATTGGATGGACGACGGAAGTCACCACGATTATTGTTATTATATCCACCCTGGGTACGATTATCACCACCAGGTCTGTTTCCCTGATAATTATTGCGGTTTCCCTGTCCCTGACCCTGTGGACGGTCATTACGGTTATAGCTGCGATTATTTCCGTTATTGTTACGATCTCCAGCTGGACGATTTCCTGCCGAACGGTCTCCTGCCGGACGAGCTCCTCCCTGCTGTGGACGATTGCCCTGTGGTCTGTCGCTTCTATTATTATTGTAAGGACGATTCTCACTGCGGCCGTTATTGGAATAGCTTCCCTGTCCCTGAGGACGAGAGCTCTGCTGTGGTCTATCACTTTGTGGACGAGAGCTCTGCTGTGGTCTATCACCTTGTGGACGGGTGCTCTGCTGTGGTCTATCACTCTGCGTGGTTGGAGTACTTTCCACCCGATCCAAACGTTCTGCGTTCACTCTGTCACTGGGACGGCTTCCTACTGGCATATCTGCTGGACGAATGGGACGGACTCTGTCGCTGGGGCGACTACCAACTGGCTTATCCATAGGACGGATGGGACGGACTCTGTCATTGCTACGGGTATTATTATTGCCTGGGCGATTCCCCTGTGGTCTCCGGTCACCGTTATTACGGTTTCTGTCATCTCCAGGTCTTCTTGTCTGCTTACTGTACTGTGCATTAAATACGGCAGTAATGCTGGACTTCTTCTTAGGGCGATGCTCCTTGCCTGCTTCCCGCTCTGATTTGTTTGCAGCTTCTGCTTTTGGAGCTGCTGTCTTAGGAGCGTCTGCTTTGGCAGCCTCTGCCTTAGGTGCTTCTGTCTTAGGAGCTTCTGCCTTAGGAGCTGCTGGCTTCACTACTGTAGACTTTGCTTGTGCACCTTGAGATGACTTACCATATTTCTTTTGAATCATCCCGATTTCCTTGTCTTCAATATTACTCTGGCTTTTTACTTCGATTCCCTGTTCTCCCAAAAAACCAATAATATCCTTGGACTGTATCTCTAATTGTTTTGCTAATTCATATACTCTGATTTTTGCCATATTCCATCCTCCATCTTATATCTGCTGCATTGCCAATAATTTCTTCTCTACTGCTTTTGCCAGGTTCTCATCACACACTGCAAGACTTGCACGATATTCTTTGCCAATGGCATGACCTAACATTTCCTTCGTTCCATATATATACAGCTTTACCTGATAATACTCGCACATGTTTCGAAACATCTTCTTGGTGTTATCCGAAGCATCCTCAGCAACGATTACCAGAAAAGCCCCATAACTCTTTACGGCCTTTTCAGTAGAAAATTCTCCGCTTGCAACATTTCTACCACGAGCTGCCAAACCTAACATGGACATTACTTGATCTCTTACCAAACTACGTCATCTCCTCTTCTAAAGAAGCATATATTTCCTCTGGAAGCTGTTTCTTCAAAGAACGCTCCAGACCCTTATTCTTCTTTGCCATTTGAAGGCACTGAGGATTCTTGCAAATATATGCACCACGTCCGTTTGCACGCCCTGTTGGATCCACAATAATTTCATCCTCATTGGTTCTTATGATTCTTACTAATTCCTGCTTGGATTTCATTTCCTGACATCCAACACATTTTCTCATTGGGATTTTCTTATTGTTCGTCTTGATTGTCATCACCTTCTATTATTTCATCAGAGTATTCTTCTGTATCTTCGTAGTAATCTTCATCCTCATAATACTCATCATCATCATACTCGTTCTCATAATCCAGGAAATCACCGGATTCTCTTGCCTGGGTCTCACTCTTAATATCAATCTTGTATCCGGTAAGTCTAGCTGCCAATCTGGCATTCTGTCCTTCTTTTCCAATTGCCAGAGATAACTGATAATCAGGAACTACTACCTTAGCTGTCTTCTCGTCTGCATCTGCAATAACGGAAATAACCTTGGCAGGACTTAATGCATGCTCGATTAACATTGCCGGATTCTCATTCCAATTGATAATATCGATTTTCTCTCCACGCAGTTCTGATACAATGGCATTCACACGAGCTCCATTCATACCAACACATGCTCCAACTGGATCTACATCCTCATCATTGGACCATACTGCAATCTTGGTACGGCTTCCAGCTTCTCTTGCAATGCTCTTGATTTCTACGATACCATCTCTTACTTCTGCAACCTCTGCTTCAAACAGACGCTTTACCAGCTCCGGATGGGTTCTGGATACCAGAATCTTTGGTCCCTTTGGTGTATTCTTCACTTCCAGGATATATACCTTGATTCGCTCGGTAGGCTTAAATACTTCCCCTCGAACCTGCTCATTCTCTGTTAAGAAGGCATCTGCTTTTCCCAGGTTGATGCTGATATTCTTACCAACATAACGCTGAACAATACCGGTAACCACATCATGCTCCATGGTGAAATATTCATCATAGATCATTCTTCGCTCTTCTTCTCTAATCTTCTGTAAAATAACGTTCTTGGCACTCATAGTTGCAATACGACCAAATTCCTTGGACTGTACCTCTACATTTACCACATCTCCCAGGTTAAAGGTATCATCAATAGCTCTTGCCTCTGGAAGTGAAATCTGCTCTACCGGATCCTCTACCGTATCTACAACTGTCTTAGCAGCCAGCACATGATACTCACAGGTATCTTTGTCAATAACTACTTTCATATTATCTGCCTTACCAAAATGGTTCTTGCAGGCAATGAGAAGAGAATTCTCAATTGCTTCTAATAAGGTATCCTTGCTGATATTTTTTTCCGCCTCTAATACATTTAACGCTTCTAATAACTCATTGTTCTTCATGTTTTGTTATCCTCCTACTTATTCTTGTTATTGTAAGCTAAAAATCCAGTGCCAGTCGAATCAATGCAATATCTGATTTCTCAAATATCATTTCCTGGTCTTCCTCTGTTACGATAGTTACTGTATTCTTGTCAAAAGCAGTTAGAGTTCCTGTGAACTCCTTTTGCTTATTTATTGCCCGATAGGTTCGAATCTCAACTTCCTTACCTGTACTGCGAATGTAATCCTTCTCCTTCTTTAATGGTCTTCCAAGACCTGGAGAACTCACCTCAAAGGTATAGGAATCAGAAATATAATCCTCTGCATCTAAGATTTCATTCATTTCCCGACTAACTTCCACGCAATCATTAATGGTGATTCCACCTGGCTTATCAATGTAAGCTCTTAGGAAATAGTTACCGCCTTCCTTAACATACTCCACATCTACCAGTTCAAACTGACGCTTCTCTAGTAGTGGTAACAGAAGCTCTTCTGTTTTTGATTCATAGATTTCTTTCTGTGACATGCACTTCACCTTTCCTCACAAAGAATTGAGAGTGGACTTTCGCCCACTCTCAAGTAATCATCTCATATCTTGTTATAGAGTAACACATCTGCACAATAAAAGCAAGACATTAAAAAAGTACTGAAAACAAGTTCCAATACTTTCCGGGTTGGGCTGTTGTTAAACAGTCAACAGTTCGTAGGGGAATCGAACCCCTGATTCCGCCGTGAGAGGGCGGCGTCTTAACCGCTTGACCAACGAACCATATATCTTGTTGCCGTCACCGCGACAACAAGACAATATTATACTATATCCATTAAAGTGTCAAGCACTTTTTTGAATTTTTATTTTTTTCTTTTTAATCCTCATATCCATTTGGATTATTCTTCTGCCATCTCCAGGAATCAGCGCACATTTCCTTAATTCCGTATTTTGCTTCCCAGCCTAATTCCCGCTTAGCTTTGGATGCATCGGAATAGCAGGTAGCAATATCGCCAGCTCTTCTTGGCTTAATAACATAAGGAATTTTAACTCCCGTTGCTTCTTCAAAGTTTTTCACAATATCTAACACGCTGTAGCCTACCCCTGTTCCCAGATTGTAGATGCACAGTCCTGCCTTCTCTTCAATCTTCTTTAACGCCTTCACATGACCTACTGCTAAGTCTACTACATGAATATAATCCCGAACTCCGGTACCATCCGGTGTGTCATAGTCATTTCCAAAGACGCCTAATTCCTTTAGCTTGCCAACTGCCACCTGGGTAATATATGGCATAAGGTTATTAGGAATTCCATTAGGATTTTCTCCCATAATACCGCTTTCGTGAGCTCCAATGGGGTTAAAGTAACGAAGAAGAATTACGTTCCACTCCGGGTCTGCCTTCTGCATATCCGTAAGAATCTGCTCTAGCATAGACTTAGTCCATCCATAAGGATTGGTGCAGGTTCCCTTGGGGCATTCTTCCGTAATAGGAATCATTGCCGGGTCACCATATACGGTAGCGGAGGATGAGAAGATAATATTCTTACATCCGTTCTGTCGCATAACATCCACCAGTGTCAAGGTTCCTGCAATATTATTCTCATAGTATTCCCAAGGCTTAGCAACAGATTCCCCAACTGCCTTAAGTCCTGCGAAATGAATACATCCGTCAATCTTTTCCTTTGCAAATAATTGATTTAATGCTTCCCGGTCTAAGATATCTCCCTTGTAAAAGGTAACCTCTTTCCCTGTAAGCTGCTTTACTCTTTCTAATGATTTCTCACTGGAATTAGATAAATTATCATATACAACCACTTCATATCCAGCCTGTAATAACTCCACGCAGGTATGACTTCCAATATAACCTGCTCCGCCTGTTACTAAAATTGCCATTTGTAAGTCCTCTCTTTCTCCTGATATCATCTTGTAAATCTTATCACTTTAATTGGAAAATGTATAGTTAAAATATAGTAAAAACCCCTCAGGAAAAATTCCTGAGGGGATAGGATTTATGCTACTTTTGTTTTTGCAAGTTCTACTAATTCTGCAAATCCAGCTGCATCATTCACTGCAAGCTCTGCTAACATCTTACGATTCATTTCTACGCCTGCTAATTTTAAGCCATACATAAATTTGCTGTAAGATAATCCATTGATTCTTGCTGCAGCGTTGATACGAGCAATCCATAACTGTCTGAACTGTCTCTTTCTCTGCTTTCTACCTGCATAAGAACTGGTTAAAGCTCTCATTACAGACTGTTTTGCTACTCTGTACTGTTTAGATCTGGCACCTCTGTAGCCCTTTGCCATCTTTAAAACTCTATTATGTTTTTTTCTAGCGTTCATTCCGCCTTTAATTCTTGCCATTGTGTTTCTCCTCCTTAACTAATAAATCTTACAAATAAGGTAATACCTTCTTCATATTCTTAACATTTGTTGCATCTGTCATTGCTGCGTGTCTAAGATTTCTCTTTCTCTTAGTAGATTTCTTAGTTAAGATATGGCTTTTATAAGCTTTGTTTCTTTTTAATTTTCCTGTTCCTGTTTTGGTAAAGCGCTTTGCAGCTGCTCTGTTTGTTTTGATCTTTGGCATGTCATTTTCCTCCTGATTATTATTTCTTCTCTGTCAGCACCATGCTGATACTTCTGCCTTCTTGCTTTGGTGCCTTCTCCACTACTGCAATGTCCTCAAGCTGAGCAGCAAAATCAACTAGGATATGTCTGCTTGCTTGCATATGAGCCATCTCTCGTCCCCGGAATCGTAAGGTAATCTTAACCTTATTTCCCTTGGAGATGAACTTTCTAGCAGCATTCATCTTGGTGTTCAAATCGTTAGCTTCGATATTTGGGGAAAGGCGTACTTCCTTAACCTCAACCGTCTTCTGCTTTTTCTTTGCTTCTTTTTCCTTGCGGGCAAGCTCGTAACGGCATTTACCATAATCGATAATCTTGCACACTGGCGGTTTTGCATTTGGAGCAATCTTAACTAAGTCAAGCTCTGCTTCTTCTGCTAATTTCAATGCCTCTCTTGCTGATACGATGCCCAGCTGTTCTCCATTTGAGCCAATAAGACGTACTTCCCGGTCTCTGATTTGCTCATTAATCATTAATTTGCTAATGGTTTTGCACCTCCAATAAAATAAAAAAATGTGGATAGACAGACTATCCACAATCAAATCATAACAAATCTCTTTGTTTGAAATATTAACACTAAGTCGCTTATTTACGCTTAGGTGAGAGTGGATACTCTACTTGGTTTTCACAACGCTAATAATTTAACACAAAACCGGGACGCTGTCAACCGTTTTATGTTATTAAATTTGTCTTTTTTTGAAGCTTCCTCTTAGTAAGAAAATGGGTCCTAATACTTCAGGACCCACTTAGGTGTGTGCTGCCTGCTGTTTGTTTTAATTCCTCGCAGGCTCTTTGGAATACATTACCAAATCCCATTGCCGATTCCCGTCTGTTGTCATTCTGGTAGCCTTCCCTGTAACCGGAATCTTCGGAACTGGAATACTCGGCTACTGCCGAAACCTTAAAATACATATCAAATACGATTGCTTTGATCCCCTCCCTGGTGTATATTTTAACGGTTTCAGAAGTATTTCGGAATACTTCTATCCTTAGAATATCACCATTTTGTGGTTTCGTCAATCCATACCACTATATTTAGTATTTATAAAATAAATTTCCCAATAACTTCTTGAATAGCGTCATGATTATTATCCTTTTCCGTTACATAATCAGCACATTGTTTTGCTTCTTCTATGCCATTTTTCATGCACACTCCGATTCCTGCCGCTTTTATCATCGGAATATCATTTTGTTCATCCCCTACTGCAATGGTCTGGGCAATAGGTACATCTAAATAGGATGCCAGATATTCTAATCCACTTCCCTTATTTGCACCTGCCTTACAATATTCCAAAAAATATGGGCTTGAGAAGAAGCTGTCGAATCGCCCCTGCTGTTGGGGCAGATACTCCTGCCCAAAGGATAACAATCGTGACCGGTTCTTATAATCAATTGCCATCACTTTATATAACGACTGCTCCTTCAATTCCTCCAAACTACCTAACAGATGCACCCGCTCTAACGCCTTGCTATTGTACTGATGCAGCTCCTGGCAGTCGTGCAGTGTAAATAAGGTATCCTCACTAAAGGTCTGACAATAGATTCCCTGCTTCTCAAGTTCTGCCATGAGCCCAATGGCATCCTCAGACTTCATAGGGCTGCGCATTTTAATTTCATCCTGGCTGCAATCGTATAAAATACTTCCCTGAAAGGGCAACATATAGCAATGCTCACGATTCAGCTTCAAATCTCTGGTAAGTATTTTACAGCTTTCCACTGGACGTCCGGTATTAATTGCCACATAGTGTCCCTGTAACAACATTTCGTGAATCGCCCGCGCATTTCCCGCACTAATTGTTTTATCTTTGGACAACAAGGTGTCATCTAAATCCAGAAATAGAATTTTCCTATTCCTCATTGCTTCCCTCTTCTTCAATCGCCCAGATAGGAATGAATTTATGATCCTTCCAGTGGGTCTGTACTGTTTTGTTTGCTGCCATAGCTTCCTGACAGAATTGATTCTGAGAGCCAACTAAGGTCTTGCCTCTCCGGTCACACCGTACATATTCTCCTGCCGGATTCATATGGTATGCCTTCAGATTGTCCTGCAGCTGTACATCTAAGATATGCTTCACCTCTCCTTTTAAGCGGTCGTCACTTACCGGGAAGATAATCTCCACACGACGGTCCAGATTTCTTGGCATCCAGTCAGCGCTGCCCATATAGATATCCTCCTGACCATTATTATAGAAGTAGAAGATTCTGCTGTGCTCTAAGAAGTTTCCAACAATGGAGCTTACATGAATATTTTCACTTACTCCTTCGATTCCTATCCGAAGGCAGCAGATGCCCCGGATAATCAGATAGATTTCCACTCCAGCGGCACTGGCTTCATATAAAGCCGCTATAATTTCCTTATCACACAAGGAATTCATCTTGGCAATAATTCTTGCCTCTTTGCCTTCTTTGGCATGCTTTGTCTCTCGATTAATTAAGGCGATAAATTTCTTGCGAAGCCAAATTGGTGCTACAACCAGTCGATTCCAGCCTGCAGGCTCAGAATATCCGCTTAACATATTAAATACTGCGGTAGCATCCTGACCAATTGCTTCTGAGCAGGTGAAGATACCACAATCCGTATACAGCTTAGCTGTAGAATCATTGTAATTTCCTGTACCAAGATGAATATAGCGTTTGATGCCATCCTCTTCCCTGCGAACTACCAGGGCAATCTTACAATGGGTCTTTAATCCAACCAAACCATAAATAACATGACAGCCAGCCTTCTCTAACTTCTTGGCCCATACAATATTATTTTCTTCATCAAATCTAGCCTTTAGCTCTACTAATACCGTAACCTGCTTTCCATTTTCAGCAGCCTTAGCTAATGCCGCAATAATAGGAGAATTACCGCTGACACGATACAGTGTCTGCTTAATTGCCAGAACCTGGGGGTCATTGGCTGCCTGAGTAATAAAGTCTACTACCGGGTCAAACGTCTCATAAGGATGGTGCAGGAAGATATCTCCCTTACTGATTTCTGCAAATATACTGTCTCCAGGGTTAATTCTTGGATTCTTCTGAGGGATATATGGCTCATTTCTTAAATCCTGACAGCCCTCTAATCCATACATTTTCATAAGGAAGGTAAGGTCAAGAGGTCCGTTTAATTGGAAGATATCTTCCTTGGCAACCTGAAGCTGCTCCTGGAGCATGGCAAGAAGTCTTTTATCCATCTTGTCTTCTACCTCTAGACGAATGACTTCTCCCCACTGACGCTTCTTCAACTGCTTTTGAATTTCCTTTAGCAAGTCAGATGCTTCATCCTCGTCAAAGGATAAATCTGCATTACGCATAATTCGATATGGATATGCACAAATCACGTCATAATTAAGAAACAGCTTATCTATATTCTTCTCAATCACCTGTTCTAACAACAGGAAGGCATACATATCTCCCTCTGGAACCGGGATTGGCACCAATCTTGGAAGTACGCTGGGCACCTGCACCGTAGCAAATTCCAGATTCTTATCATTTTCCTTTGCTTTTTTCAGCAGCTTAGAACCATTGTTCTTGCTGGTAATCAAAGCTGCAATATTTAATGTTTTATTCCGAATCAGCGGAAATGGTCTGGATGCATCCACTGCCATTGGAGTCAGCACGGGGTATACATGTTCCATAAAATACTGATCCACATAGGCTGCCTGCTGCTCATTTAAATCCTCATAAGCATCTAAGACCTGAATGCCCCTGGTTTTAAGCAGTGGAGTTAAGCTGCGATTATAGGTGGAATACTGTACATTTACCAGCTCTCTGGTATCCTTATTGATTTCCTTTAGCTGTTCTGTGGCAGTCATTCCTGCCAAATCCTTCTTCTTATATTCTGCGTGAACCATATCCTTTAGGGAAGCTACTCTTACCATAAAGAACTCATCTAAATTAGAGCTGGTAATACTTACAAATTTCAAACGCTCCAACACAGGAATACTTTTGTCTCTGGCTTCATTTAATACACGTCGATTGAATTTCAGCCAGCTTAACTCTCGATTCTCATAATATTCTGGATTTTCAAAATTAATGCTGCTCATGTTTGCCTCCTCTTGCAACGCTTTCCTACGCTAATATCTTTCGTTCCTTCATCACCGGGCGAATGGAGAATACACTTTCAAAGAAATCCCCCTTCTCATCAAACAGTCCCTTCTCTAATGCAATGGAATCCTCAGATTCGATTACAATACGAAGCTCACGGTCCTTAATACTCATCTTAACATTTTTAAATTTCTGTTTATGACTTCGATCCATGGCATTTGCTACTTTTAAGATAGCAAGAAGCTTCACTACCGTCATGTAATCCTCTTCTGTAAACCGGTCTGCCAATTCGTCATAAGGCATCAGAGGTTTCCGGTTGAAGGATACAATCATAGCTACCATTTCCCGCTCCTTGTGGGTTAATCCTAGAATCTCAGAAGCCATAATAATGGTATAGGAGCAATCCGAAGCCTCTGCAATACTGATATATTTACCACAATCATGTAAAATAGCTGCCGCAGACATTAATACCCGTTCCTTCTTGCCCATTCCATGATACTTTTTCATGGTATCAAAAATCTGCAAAGAAAGTCGCTCTAAAGCTTTCAAATGCGGCTGGTAGCTTCCATAACGCTTAGCAATGGACCAGGCTGCACTGATTACATCCTCATCAAAATCATGACTTGATTTCAGAAGCTTCTGCTCAACGCCATAGTCATAAGCAATTCCTTCATTCACAGCCACACCAGGTACCATAACATACTTTGCATCCATCTTATCTGCAATGGCACTGTGCAGCAGGACAAAGGCCTGAAGCAAGCCATCATTATCCTCTAAAATATCAATATCTATGGAGCCTCCCGGTACATTCTGCTGTCCTAATTTGGCAAGATATTTCTGAAACACCTCTGTCTTCATGGTCTTTCCATCCGGCTCCATACCAGTGCCACGAACCAGTGCCGAAACATTATCCCCTAAGAGAATCATATACTTTAGATTGATTTCCTGCAGGAACATCATACAGAATACGTCCAGCTCCTTATATATCATTTCTGATATCTGCTGCACATGATCCTCTGCATTTTCCAGTCGCTTTAAGTTCTCCCGCATGGCTACCGTACCAAGCATCAGATGCTGGGTAGTAACAATCTTACTATGGCGAAACAGGGTAATCTGCAGGCTGGCACCACCTACGTCTACAATCACAGCACTGTCCTTTACCATTTCTTCAAAGGAGGGATCCGACGCCACTGCCTTATAGCCCAGGAAACGATGCTCAGAGTTACTTAGCACATTTACCTTCAAATCTGTCCGCAGCTTAATTTGTTCTAACACAAACAGCTCGTTGGCAGCTCCATGAAGTGTTGCACCGGAATATGCCAGATAATCATCCACATGATACATTTCCATGGTATGCTTCATATCAAGAAGTACACGACACAGCTTATCTGTAGTATCAAAGCTGACGCTGCCCTTCTCATACAAATCAGATACCAGCTGGGTCTGAGTTTTCAGACAATCAATTTCCCGTAAAGGCTTCCCCTTGGTAATTTCGAATATCTTCATAATCACTTCATAGCTTCCAATATAAATTGATGCAAATGTTTTCAAAGATTTCACGCTCCTTCTTGACCGCTTAAATAATCAATAAACTGCTGGGCTGTTCTACCGGATAATCCTCCATGGCTCATTTCCCATTTGTTTGCTTCCTTTAGAATTTCTTCATCTGAAATGGTAAGATGATATTTATTCTTCAGGGTTAATACAATATGCTCAAATTCCTTCTTGCTGGGAGAGCCAAAATAAATGGTCACTCCAAATCTGGCTACCAGAGACAGCTTCTCCTGAACGGTGTCATTCTTATGGAGGTCATCATATTCGGACTTATCCTTGAAGGTTTCTCTTACTAGATGTCTCCGGTTAGAGGTTGCATAAATTAACACATTGTCCGGCTTCTTCTCCAAGCCGCCTTCAATGACTGCCTTTAAATACTTATATTCTATTTCAAATTCCTCAAAGGACAAATCATCCATATAGATAATAAACTTGTAATTGCGATTCTTAATCTGGGCAATGACAGAATTCAAATCCTTGAACTGGTGCTTATACACCTCAATCATACGAAGTCCATCATCATAGTATCGATTAATAATTGCCTTAATACTGGAGGATTTTCCAGTACCTGCATCACCGAACATCAGACAGTTATTGGCTTTCTTTCCATATACAAAGGCTTCGGTATTATCAATCAGCTTCTTTTTTTGAATCTCGTAGCCAACCAAATCCTCTAACTGAACATGGGCAATATTGGTAATAGGAATAATTTCTCCATCCTCTCCGATACGAAAGGCTTTATGCAGCCCAAATTTACCTACACCAAAGCTTTTATAAAATCCCGCAACCTGGCTTTGGAATTCTGCAACATTTTCTGTATGCTCTAATGCAATGGCAAGATCACAGATACAGTCGCGAATTCTATGGTTAAATACATTTCCTATATCCTTAGAGTTATCAAATGCTATCAGGTTCTCATAGTCATAAGGGAAGAATTCCTGCAGACTGGTTAAATCAAAATCAAACAGCTCCTTTAAAATCTCAAAGTCTCCCATTGCCACACGGCTAATGGCTCCTCCCACATCTCCTGTCATCTCACAGCTTCTGCTGTATACATTTTCATTGCTGACCATTCGATGGGTCAGGTAGCAATGCCACAGATTTCCATAGAATCCATGGGATACTCCCTCTTCTACCAGCTCGTATATGCATTGGTAAAAGGCTGCATTTTCCTCCAGAGCAATAATTTCCTTTTGCTTCACCTTGTAAATCATATTTGAAAATCTGTAAAACAATGTATCCTGATTCTGTCGATATAACACTAATTTATCTATATTCATTTTCTTATCCTCGGTTTCCTTCTAGTAATTTCCCAAAATTCTCATATCAATGGTTTCTTCCTTCAATCCCCGCAAGGCATTTTGTACCGCTTCCTGCTGTAAATTCCCCTCAATATCTATAAAGAAGCGATATTCCCAGTTTCTTCCCTTTAAGGGTCTGGATTCGATTTTCGTCATATTTAAGCCATTGAATATAAAGTGGGACAGAACATGATATAAGGAGCCTGTCTCATGAGGTAATTCAAAGGTAAGAGATATTTTCTCCGCATGGGATAAATATTTCTTCTCTCGAGATACAATAATAAATCTTGTTTCGTTGGTTTTATTGTCCTGGATTGCCTCCTCTAATACCTGAAGGTCATACAAATCGGCATTAATCTTTCCGGCAATGGCTGCCTGATTTTTCCTGTCGTCTTCTTTGATTTTTAAGGCTGACATGGCAGTATTCTTCATGCTCACCGTTTCAAATTCCGGATGCTTCTGCTGTAAATAGTTCTCACACTGCATCAATGCCTGGGGATGAGAATATACACAGGTAATATCAGAAAGCTTCGCACCCTTAACCCCCAGCAGTGCATGGTCAATTTTAATAATCTGCTCTCCGATAATGGAAACATCATATTCTAAAAGCAGGTCAAAATTCTCAGCAACCACTCCTGCAGAAGAGTTTTCAATAGGAAGCACTGCATAATCTGCATCCCCTTGTTGAATTGCCTGCATTGCCTCTCTCCAGGTATCAACATGATAGCTGTTATCTGCATTGAGAAAGAAGGCCTTCATAGCTTCCTGGCTGTATGCCCCTTCTACTCCCTGAAACACAATTTTTTTATTTGTAAAATCAAATTCGCTGACACACTGATATTTTGTTTTGGCAATTAATCCATGCTCTGCCAGCTTGCCGTATTGCTTCTTACGGCTGGTAGACATAATCTGTTCAAACAGCTCTACAATCCCCTGCTTGGAGAAATCATCCTTTGCTAAGGACGATAAGGTTGCAAGCTTCTCCTGCTCCCGTTCCCGGTCAAATACATTCTTATGGTTGGCAATCTTATAATCTGCCACCTGATCTGCTAACTGCAGCCGCTGCTCATATAAAGAGAGAATTTGCCCATCAATGGAATCAATTTCCTCTCGAATCTCCAGTAAATCCTTCATTTTCTTCCTCTTTTCCTATGACTGATATTCTTCCTTGGATTGAATTACAAATATCATATTACAAATGGAAAATTGGTGCAAGTACACTTGCATAATTACAGGACAGGAGATACAATTTAATTGAGATATTTTCTTAATGATTTTAACAAAAAAGATACCCCATTTGGTAAAGGGAGGGTTAAATATGCGTAAAAAAAGAAACATAGGAATTGCATTCTTCATTGTTGCCGCACTGATTGTTGTGTCTATCCTATATCATAACAGCCAAAAGGTTATCTATAATGACTATGCCATCAACGGCAATACTCCTGGAAACCTGTATAACCAGGGGCTGTTTTGCGAAATTAATAACACGGTGTATTTCTCTAATCCATCCGACGAATATACCCTGTATTCCATGACTCCACAGGAAGAAAATAAAAAGCAGCTGTCAGAGGACAGCGTCTATTACATTAATGGAGATGACCACTATTTATATTATGCAAGGCATAATAACAGTGACGAATCCCCTATGTCCTTTCTAAATGTCAGCCGCAACAGCTTATGTCGTATCAAGCCCAATGGTAAGGGCTTGGAAATCCTAGATGATGACCCCTGCAATTATGTTGCGTTACTGCAAAACAGCCTCTACTACCTTCATTATAATGAAAAGGAAGCCACCACACTATATTCCATTGAAATAGATGGCAAGGATCAAACCCAGGTAACAGAAGAGGCCATTTATCCCTGCTGTAGTATTGGTAATAAAATCTATTATAACGGGGTAAATAAGGATCATAATATCTATGTAAAAAATACCGTCACAGGCTCCGCTTCTGTCATAAAGCAGGCAAATGCCTGGATGCCTGTGGTAGATAGCGGATATCTCTATTACTTAGACTGCGAAAATAATTACCGCCTGACCCGGGTCACCATTTCAGAATCCGACCAAACCGGGGATACTGAAGAGGTTCTAACCAGCCAGGGAATATCCAGCTACAATCTCTATGGGGACTATCTCTTCTATCAAACCATAGATTCCAAGAATCCCGGCATGTATCTGATGGACCTGTCCACTCGAACCGAAACCTGCATTGCAGAAGGTAATTACAATAATATTAATGTAACCTCCGGCTATGTATATTTTAGTGTATTTGATGATACAGGTCGTATGTACCATATGGATTATCATAAGGAAACCACAGCTACCCCATTTATCCCGTAATATAATTTGCTGTAAAAAAGAAATCGTAAATTCTACCAATGAAGACAGTAGAATTTACGATTTTTTATATTAAGAAAAATCAAAGAATGACAACTGGTTGGATTCCGGTAAATCCGTAATGATATTTAAATCACTCAGCAAATCTACGGTACTCTTTCCCACCTTGCCCCGTTCTCTTAAATCATCCTTAGACAAGAATTTACCCTGGGCTGCTGCAATCTGCAATGATTCTGCCGCCTTGTCGCCCATGCCGTCAATGGAATTAAAGGGTGGCATTAACCTGCCGTCAATAATCTGGAAATATCTGGCATCACTGCGATAAATATCCATCGGCCAGAAATCATAGCCTCTGGCGTACATTTCCTGCACAATACGCATATCCCGATAGGTGTCCTGCTCCTTCTTAGACAGGCTGTCCTTTCGCTTATCGTAATCACTGATATAATACTCTAGCTTATCTTGTCCCTGACACATCAGCTCATAGCTGAAGGCTGTGGCTCGAATACTGAAGAAAGCCGCGTAATAGGCCAGGGGATAAAACACCTTGCAGTAGGCAATTCGCCAGGCCATCATAACATAGGCAGCTGCATGGGCCTTAGGGAACATATACTTAATCTTCTGGCAGGATTCTATGTACCAGTCTGGTACGCCATGGTCTCTCATATCCTTCTGATAGGCTTCCCACTTAGGCTCCTTGCCCTTAGCGATAATTCCCTTTCGGGTGCTTTCCATGATCTTAAAGGATTCCTCACTGTCTAAGCCCATATGAATCAAATAGGTCATAATATCATCACGCGTACAAATTGCCGTGGAAATAGTTGCCTTTCCTTCCTGAATCAAGGTCTGTGCATTATTCAGCCACACATCCGTTCCGTGACTTAAGCCGGATATTCGAATCAAATCTGAAAACTCCTGAGGCTTGGCATCTTCTAACATTCCCATAGCAAAATCGGTACCAAATTCCGGGATACCTAGAGTTCCCATCTTACAGCCTCCAATATCCTTAGGGGTTATTCCAAGAGCGGAGGTATCCTTAAATAGAGACATCACGGCCTGATCATCCAAGGGAATCTTCTGGGCATCTAAGCCGGTTAAATCCTCTAGCATTCGAATCATGGTAGGATCATCATGTCCTAAGATATCCAGCTTCAGCAGGTTGCTGTCAATGGAATGATAATCAAAATGTGTGGTGATAATGGTGGATTCCATATCATTGGCGGGATGCTGAACCGGAGTAAAGGAATGAATCTCCTCTCCCACAGGAAGTACAATAATTCCTCCCGGATGCTGTCCGGTGGTTCTTCTAACACCTACACAACCCTGCACAATACGGTCAATCTCACAGTTTCTCTTGTGAACGCCCCGTTCCTCATAATAATTCTTAATATAGCCAAAGGCGGTTTTATCTGCCAGGGTTCCAATGGTTCCTGCCTTGAAGGTCTGGCCTTCTCCAAAAATAACCTCTGTATATTTATGTGCCTTACTTTGATAATCACCTGAGAAGTTCAAATCAATATCCGGTTCCTTATTTCCCTTAAATCCCAGGAAGGTTTCAAATGGAATGTCAAAGCCATCTTTCGCCAAATCTCTGCCACATACCGGGCACTTTTTATCTGGCATATCACAGCCTGCCCTTCCTGAAAATTCCAGTACCTCTGGAGAATCAAAATCCACATAGTGGCAGTTCTCACAAATATAGTGAGGGCTTAAGGGATTCACCTCTGTAATACCAGCCATAGTCGCTACAAAGGAGGAACCTACCGAACCACGGGAGCCTACCAGATATCCATCCTCATTAGACTTCCACACCAGCTTCTGAGCAATAATATACATTACCGCATACCCATTGCTGATAATAGAATTCAGCTCACGCTCCAGACGCTCTACAACTACCTCCGGCAGATCCTCTCCATACATGGAATGAGCCTTGTTATAACAGATATCTCGAAGCATACCATCCGAGTTTTCAATGACCGGTGGACATTTATCCGGACGTACCGGTGCAATCTTCTCACACATATCCGCAATCTTATTTGGATTGGTAATTACAACCTCTTCTGCCTTTTGTGTGCCAAGATACTGGAATTCCTCCAGCATTTCTTCTGTGGTACGAAGATACAAGGGTGCCTGATCATCTGCATCCTTAAAGCCCTTACCAGCCATAATAATACGACGGTACACTTCATCCTCCGGATCTAAGAAATGTACATCACAGGTGGCCACCACCGGCTTTTTAAATTCCTCTCCTAATGCTACGATTCGCTCATTGATTTCCTCTAAATCTCTGGTAGAATTCACTGGGCTGTCTTCTTTTTTCAGCATAAATGCATTGTTGCCCAGCGGTTGAATCTCCAGGTAATCGTAAAACTTCACCAAACGGGAGATTTCCTCCTGGGAACGTCCCCCTTCAATGGCACGATACAGCTCCCCAGCCTCACAGGCAGAACCGATAATCAGTCCTTCTCTTAATTTTAGCACCTGGCTTTTGGGAATCTTGGGACGGCGATAATAATACTCCAGGTTGGACATGGAGATTAACCGATAGAGATTAATTCTTCCCAAATCATTTTTCGCCAAAATAATGCAGTGATAAGACGGCATCTTACGAATGGTTTCTGTAGAAGCCTGTCCCACTTCATTCACCTGGTCTAAGTCTGTTAATCCCCGCTCCGACAGCATTTCAATGAATTTCTTGAAGATAAGTGCGGTACACTCTGCATCATCCACTGCCCGGTGATGATTCTCCAGGGATATATTTAATGCCTTAGCTACCGTATCCAGCTTAAATCGATTCAAGGATGGCAGCAAATAACGAGCCAGTCCCACCGTATCTACATAGGTATTTTCACAGTCCAGATTCAACCTTCTGCAATTCGCTTCAATAAAGCTCATATCGAAATCTGCATTATGCGCTACCATAACGCAGCCCTTACAAAACTCCATAAACCTTGGAAGAATGACATCAATTTCTTCTGCAACAATGACCATATCATCCCGAATTCCCGTTAACTGTTCAATTTGAAAGGGAATGGGCTCTCTTGGATTCACAAATTCTGAGAAACGGTCTGTAATATTTCCATCCTCAATCTTAACTGCACCGATTTCGATAATCTTGTTCTTACCGGAATTAAAACCAGTGGTCTCCAAATCAAATACTACATAGGTATCGGTCAGCTGCTGTCCCTGGCTTCTGGTAACAATTCCCTTCAGATCATCCACCAAATAGGCTTCCACACCATATATTACCTTAAAATCCTCATCCGGTGAAACAGAATGGTCCGCATCAGGAAATGCCTGCACGGCACCATGGTCTGTAATGGCAATGGCCTTGTGTCCCCAGGACTTAGCTCTCTTAATAATATCCTTTACATCAGACACTCCGTCCATATCGCTCATCTTGGTATGGCAATGAAGCTCTACTCTTTTTTCCGGAGATAAGTCTGTTCTAGATGAGGTGAAGTCAGGAATGGTCATCATACCAAAGAGAGACCCGATGGTTAATTCATTATCAAATTTATCAATGGTAGTAACACCTTTTATTTTCAGGAATGCTCCCACCTTCAGATTCCCGGTAAGCTCTGCCACCTGGTCATTTCTTACAAATAATTTTAAAACAATCGTATCTGTGAAATCCGTAACGGAGAAGATTACAATGGTTTTCTCATTTCTGATTTCCCGGGTCTCTAAGGCAATCACCTTGCCTCGAATAACTACTTCTCCCAAATCTCCACGAATATCTTCGATAGGCATTGCCTCTTCTTCAAAGTCTCTGCCATAGATAACATCCGGGCGACTGGAACGCTTCAGGCTGCCATTTCTTCCACCGGCACCGCCTCGCCGTTCTGTCTTTCCCTTAAATCCACCTTTTTTCGTATAATCGAAGGTTTTCTTCTCTTCCTCTTTGGAAGGATCCTCATCCTTTTCCATTAACTCCTTCTGCTGCTGAAGCCGCTGGTTCTTCTCAACGATTTCCCGTACTTCATTTTCAATCTGAATAGCACTTTTCTTGCCATACTTGCTCTTCTTAGGGCTCTTGTATTGAAAATCAATAATTAATTTCTGTCCGCATCGCTCACAGAATATCTTATCTAAGATATCGTGCAGCTCCCCTTCTCTTCCATGGGCAATGACGGTATCCTCTAGGGTAATCAGTAAATGATTCTCCTTATCAAATACAAAATCTGCCTTTTTAAATACGCCGAACATAACAGAGCTGTAAGCATCTAATTCCTCTAAAATGCTGTCCTGATACATATCATATAATGCTTTTGGGGAATACTGGCTTGACAGGGTGAATCGTTCCACAATCTTAACTGCAACATTTTGTTTTCCGAAAAATTGCTTCTTAATCTCATCCTCCAGACTCCAGATTCTTCGCTTTGGAATCAGGGAACCGCAACAAAGGTAAATACGCAATGCATCTTTTGCTGCATTGGTACTTACCTTCTCTACAGTTGCTTCATCAAGAATCTTCTCCAAATCCTTATCTGTTATAAAATTGGGAAATAGTTCACGAAATCCCCTTGCCATTCTTTATTCACTCCAATGTAATAATTCATATCGCAGGGCTTCTAACAGCTGATCCTCTGGAACCTTCTTATAGATTTCACCATGCTTAATTAACAGCCCTTCTCCAATACCACCTGCGATTCCCAAATCTGCTTCCTTAGCCTCTCCAGGACCATTTACCACACAGCCCATAACAGCCACCTTCAGGTTCAACGGAATGTCTGCCACCATATTCTCCACCTGATTTGCCAGGGAAATCAAATCAATCTTAGTACGACCACAGGTTGGACAGGACACCACTTCAATTCCTCCGGTACGAAGCCCTAACGTACGAAGAATCAGCTTGGCAGACTTAATTTCCTCTAAGGGGTCTCCAGTAAGAGACACACGAATGGTATCTCCAATTCCCTGATTTAAGATCAGTCCAAGTCCAATGGAGGACTTAATATTACCGCTGATAATAGTTCCTGATTCTGTAATACCTACGTGAAGAGGATAATTTGTCTTTTGGGCAATCAGTTCATGAGCGGCAACGCACATCATTACATCTGAGGACTTAATACTAATTACAAGATTATCATATCCCATATTTTCAATTAGCTTCACCTTATCTAAGGCACTTTCCACAATTCCTTCTGCCGTTACCCCATGATACTTCTCTACCAGTTCTTTTTCTAAGGAGCCGCTGTTAACGCCTACACGAATAGGGATATTTCGTTCCCTGGCCACATCTACCACAGCCTGAATGCGATCAATGCTTCCTATATTTCCAGGATTAATACGAATCTTATCCGCACCATGCTCCATGGCAGCAATAGCCAGACGATAATCAAAATGGATATCTGCTACCACTGGAATACTTACCTGCTTCTTAATCTCCGCTAAGGCCTGTGCTGCTTCCATGGTGGGAACGGCACAGCGAATAATATCGCAGCCTGCATTGGTAAGTGCCTGAATCTGGGCAACCGTTGCAGCCACATCCTCGGTTTTGGTATTGGTCATGGATTGTATTAAAATCGGGTTGCCACCACCAATGACACGATTTCCTATATGAACCTCTTTGGTTATTCTTCTATCCATTGTTCTCTCCTAACTGATACTGCATTCTTTACATAAAGAGCTTTCGTACATCATTAAACATAACAAACACCATTAAAGTCATTAACAGGCAAAATCCAACAAAATGGACTTTCCCTTCAATTTCTTCATCAATTTTCTTTCTTCTGATTGCTTCCACAATAAAGAACAGAAGCCGTCCTCCGTCCAATGCAGGCAGTGGCAGAAGATTCATTACTCCCAAGTTGGCTGACAAAAGAATTGCAATATTCATCATACTCATAACCACATAGAATACACCAGAGCTGACACTTTCGTTATAGGTATCTCCAATAGTCTTTACAATTCCCACAGGTCCCGACATTTCATTAAAGGATATTTTGCCAGTTACCAGCATCTTCAAGCTTTCAAAGGTAACGTAAATCTGATATTTCATTTCATAGAAGCCATACTGCACCGCTTCTATAAAGCTGGCTTTGGTTCTTTCATTGTTTTTGGACAGTCCCAGAAGATATCTGCCGCTTTCCTCATCATAGACCGGCTTTAAGGTTACTTCCTGCTGCTTGCCATCTCTCTCATATACCAGGGTAACATCCTCTCCCGGATGGAAAAATGTATAAACGCTTACCTCTTGATAGAAATGCACATTGTAGCCATCTAAGGACACAATCCGGTCTCCCTCTTCCATTCCATTCTCCTGTGCAGAATAGCCATCTATAGTTCCACTAATCACCGGCTTATCAAAACCAATGCAGGAAATTAAAATGACAGAGAGAATATATGCCAGAATAAAGTTAAAAATTGGTCCAGCTGCCACCACAAGAAACCGCTGCCATACCGGTTTATTGTTAAAAGCTCTGCCATCCTTACTTTCCTCGTCCTCTCCCTCCATCATGCAGGCTCCTCCAAAGGGAAGAAGCTTCAGGGAATATGTGGTCTCCCCCCTGGTAAATCCAAACAGGGTAGGTCCAAGGCCCAAAGAAAATTCATTTACCTTAATTCCACAACGCTTGGCAACAAGGAAATGTCCCAGCTCATGGAAAATAATAATAAAACTAAAAATAATAATTGCAAGTATAATATTCAAACTACCACCGACTCTCTATAAATTCATAGGTTGCTGCCTCTGTGTCTAACACTTCATCTAATGTAGGATTCTCGCAAAATGCTATATGCTCCATAGCTGCATGTATAATCTCTGGAATTTGCAGAAAATGTATTTCATCCTTTAGGAATTTGGCAACCGCCTTTTCATTTGCTGCATTTAATATAGTAGGGACATTTCCTCCCTGCTGTGCTGCCTGATAAGCCAGCTGCAATCCGGTAAAGGTATCCATATCCGGCTGTTCAAAGGTCAGCTCATGTACCTTGAATAAATCCAGCTTCTCCTGATTCATGGGAAGTCTCTTAGGATAATACAGGGCATACTGAATAGGCAGACACATGTCTGGTACACCCAGCTGGGCAATAACAGCTCCATCATCATATTCTACTGCAGAATGGATAATACTTTGTGGATGAACCACTACCTGAATACGGTCTAAGCCAACCCCAAAGAGCCATTTCGCTTCCATTACCTCTAAGCCCTTATTTACCAGGGTAGCAGAATCAATGGTGATTTTCTTACCCATGGACCAGTTAGGATGATTTAGTGCATCCCCTAAGGTAACATGCTGCAGTTCTTCTCTTGTCTTACCACGGAACGGTCCACCGGAAGCAGTGAGAAGAATGCGGCAGATATGATTCTCCTCTTCTCCCTGAAGAGATTGGAATATGGCACTGTGCTCACTGTCTACCGGAAGAATGGATACCCCCATCTTCTTTGCTAAAGGCATAATAATATGTCCTGCTGTAACCAGAGTCTCTTTATTGGCCAATGCAATGGTCTTACCAGCTTCAATGGCTGCAATCGTAGGTCGAATTCCTAACATTCCCACAATAGCGGTAACAAGAATTTCAGAATCAGCCACAGTGGCTACCTGCAGCAACCCATCCATACCGCTGTATATTTTCACCGGCAGATCCTTCACCTTTTCTCTTAGACTGATAGCATCTGCTTCCTCCCAAACCGCTGCAAGGCTTGGATGGAATTCCCGAATCTGTTCTTCTAATAATGTAATATTTCTTCCCGCTGCCAAAGCAAGAACCTGTAAATCCTGTTTTTCTCGTACAATGGTTAAGGTCTGGGTTCCAATGGAACCGGTAGATCCAATAATTGCAATCTTCTTCATGTTATATTCCTCTATCTGTTGAACATCTGTGAAATCACTTAAAACAATAGGGTTGCCAGGAAATAAATAATCGGTGCTGTAATGATCACACTGTCAAAACGATCCATAATGCCGCCATGTCCAGGAATCAGCTTGCCATAATCCTTAATTTCATAATTTCTCTTAATAGCTGATGCAGCCAAATCTCCCACCATGGAAATTAATGCTCCAACTCCTGAAATACATGCCAGCAAAACAATTTCTCTTACATCTATTTGCATCTGTCCTCGCAGTATATAGCAATACAATGCGGTTAGAAGAGCCGCTCCAATTACGCCACCTACTGCTCCTTCAACGGATTTCTTAGGGCTAAGCTTGGGAGACATCTTGTGCTTTCCAATTAACATCCCTACGCAATAAGCACAGGTATCACAGCCCCAGGAACACAGGAAGATAAGCCATACAAGATATTCTCCAGCTGCCAGCTCTCTCGTCTGGTAAATAAAGGACAGCATCACCGCCACATAAAATACGGCAAAAAATCCAGCCATCACCTGGTCTGCCTTGTATTTGGGATAGGAAAATACATAGACTCCTAAAAGTAAAATTAATAAGATAATCACAAACATCATGGCATCTGGAATGAAATGGAAGAACAAGTTGGCATAATAAACCACGCCTCCCAGATATCCTACCAATCCTACCAATGATTTCTCAATATGAAATACGCGGTATATCTCGAACATACCAATCATAGAAATCACTGCCAGAGATACTAACAGCACATTGCCTCCTGTAATAATCAAAAGCAGTGCCAACGCAACCAGCACAATACCACTTAGCAATCTTGTTTTAAACATAACCTCTCCTATACCTTTCCATATCTTCTGTCACGACTATTATACGCTTCCACTGCCTGCTTTAACTCATTTTCATGGAAATCAGGCCATGGGACATTTGTAAAATAAAACTCAGAATATGCCAGCTGCCACAGTAAATAATTGGACAACCGTTGTTCTCCACTGGTGCGAATCAATAAATCCGGGTCAGGAATATCACTGGTATCTAAGTAGCCGGCAAATACCTCTTCCGTAATTTCATCAATTCCCAGCTTATCTCCTGCAATATCTCTGGTCATATGCTTCATTGCACGAATCATTTCGTCCCGACTGCCATAATTAATAGCAATGGTAAGATTTAATCCGGTATATTCTGAAGATTCTGCCTCCAGGGTAATGATTTTTTCCTGCATTTTCTGGTCCAGACGATGAATATCTCCAATAACACGCACTCTCATATTATTCTTCTTGGCAGTTTTCAAACAGGTCTTCAGGTAATTATCCAACAAAGACATTAACGCTGCCACCTCATCCTGGGGTCGGTTCCAGTTCTCTGTAGAGAAAGCATACAGGGTCAAATATTTTATTCCCATATCATTTGCAGCCTTGGCTACGGTTTCCACATTTTTTGCCCCTGCGGTATGACCATAGGTTCTTGGCATTCCCTTTGCCTTGGCCCATCTTCCATTTCCGTCTAATATAATTGCTACATGCTGCGGTATCTTCATACTGGCACCTCCTTATACATGGTAAATATACTGCCTGGGTAAACAGAAAAAGGCACAGTACATGTGCCTTTTTTCTTTCAAAAGATTATACTGTCAAAATCTCTTTCGTCTTTACTTCTACGGCTTTGTCAATCTCTCCGATAAATCTATCGGTAAGCTTCTGTGTATCCTCTTCTAATTCTTTGATTTCATCTTCTGAGATATCTGTTTCTTTTCCTAATTTCTTAAAGGAATCATTGGCATCTCTTCTAATGTTTCGGATTGCCACCTTGGCATTCTCGCCCTTTTTCTTAATATCCTTGGCCAGCTCTTTACGTCTGTCTTCTGTTAGTTCAGGAAATACAAGACGAATGACCTTACCATCATTGGTAGGATTAATTCCCAGGTCAGAAGTAAGAATTGCCTTCTCAATCTCCTTTACCAGAGAAGCCTCCCAAGGCTGAATCTGTATCATTCTTGGCTCAGGCACACTAACATTTGCCACCTGCTGTAATGCTGTTGGAGCACCATAATAATCCACCTGGATTCTATCTAACACATGGGGATTGGCACGACCTGCACGTATGGTGGTATATTCCTCAATTAAATTATTGTAGGATTTCTTCATCTTTGATTCAAAGGGTTCTATTCTGCTATCCATATTATCGTCCTCCATTATACTGTTACTTTTGTACCATTGAAGGTACCACTGATTGCCTTGGAAATGCTATCCTCTTCATTTAAAGCAAAAACATACATAGGCATCTTATTTTCCATACACATGATGGATGCGGTAAGATCTACCACTGCTAGCTTCTTATCAATGACCTCCTGAATAGACACTTCATCATAACGCTTTGCATTGGGGTTGACCTTAGGGTCACTGTCATATACTCCATCAATTGCTTTGGCCAACAGAATGGTCTCTGCCTCTATTTCAATGGCACGCAGCACTGTTGCTGTATCTGTGGAGAAATATGGGTGTCCGGTTCCACCGGCAAAGAATACTACCATTCCTCTATTTAGATATTTATTAGCTCTGTCCTTGGAGAAAAGCTTGGTGAAGCTTCCACATTCAAAGGGAGTTAATACCTGTGTATCCATTCCAACATAACGGAAAATCTCTGATACATAAATACAATTCATTACAGTTGCCAGCATTCCTATCTGGTCTGCCTTGGTTCTGTCAATGGTTTCACTGGTACGTCCTCTCCAGAAATTTCCTCCTCCAATAACAATACCAACCTGAACATCTGCATCTACCAGCTTCTTCACCTGATTTGCCACCTGAATACAGGTTGCTTCATCAAATCCTGTTTTTTTATCTCCGGCTAATGCTTCTCCACTTAATTTTAATAATACTCTTTTCATCCTTCGACCTTCTTACTTTCCGAATAAGCCCTGAACATCTACATCTGCATAGCACTGTGAACAGAAGCCTTCAATAACTGCACCATTGTTAATCTGAACAGAGCGTGACTTAATATTTCCCATAATCACTGCTGAGGTATCAACAACAACAGGTCCTTGTACATCAATATCACCCTTAACTGCTCCTGCAATAACTGCGGAGCTTGCTGTTATATTACCAATAATCACAGAGCCAACACCAACCTTAGCGGTTCCACTGGTATTTACTTCTCCTTCAATCTTAGCAGAATCAGCAAAGAATTCATTACTTGCGCTGTTACCATTAATTACTCCGGTAACTACCAGCTTACCGTTGCAGGATACATTTCCCTGAATGGTTCCCTGAATATCAATAGAGCCTGAAGATTCCAAATCTCCCCGGATCACCATTCCACTGGTAATAATTGCATTCTCATCAGAAGCTGCATTGCCTGCGGCTGGAATGGTATGGATGCTTTCTGGTGCTGTCGTAATTGTTTCTTTGGTCTCCATGCTGGGTATGTCCTCCACTTTGTCTTCTTTTTTCGCTGTAATTGTTTCGTTATTGTCTACCTTCTTTGTAACCTGCTCCAACAAGCCATCTAGCTTATTCAGCTCGGAGGTTACATCAATATCCTCATCTAGTGTATTGACCATAACTTCTTCTTTCTCTTCCTGTGGCTCTTCTCCAGGTACAAGTTCATTTACTGCATCTGAAAAATCGTCTTTGAACTCCTTAAAAAATCCCATGTTACTTTCCTCCATTATTATTGGTAATTCCTGTCAAAAGGATTACTAACCTACGTCAGCAGCCTTTACATGCTGAATCACTGTGGTATCTTCACTAATTGGCAATAACACTGCCCCCTGAGACTGAAGTGTCTCAATTAATTTTGGTAATGCCTGCACAGTTGCAGCCTTAGAAGTCGCATCATGCAATAACACCACCGACGTTTTGTATTTTACCACATCACCCATGACATTTTCAACTAATTCATCACTTGTATATGCCTGACTGGTTGCATCTCCACTAGACACATTCCAATCGTAATAGGTGACACCCTGTTGGTTCATAAATCGGATAAATTCTTTCATATCCGTATTGCTTACCTTATTACTACTTCCCCCCGGAAAACGATACAACTTGCAATCTGTTCCGGTTGCATCATAAATAAGATTATGTATCCGATTATAATCCTCTTTAAAAGCATCAAGGCTTGCATATATTTCACTATATTTATGGGAATATGAATGCATTCCAATGGAATGTCCTTCATTTATAATCCGCTGATACACGGCCTTAGAGGCATCGTCATCCTTGCCAATGACAAAAAAGGTGGCCTTCACTCCATAATTTGCAAGAATATCAAGTATCTCATTGGAATTTTCACTAGGTCCATCATCAAAAGTTAAATATACTTTTAATGTATTGTCTGGATCCGTAAGCTGACTCTCCCCTGAAGGAGATGTCTGCTGTGCTATTACCTGTGTGTCCGGCGCGGGAGCATTACTAGCCTCCTGTTCTTGCGCTGCCTTCTCCATAGTATATTCTCCGGTCAATACGTCAATTTGTTTCTGTAACGAGAAAACTTTTACACACAATGCTGCGGTAATTATGATTGAAAGAACGAGCCAAATGGATATGATTGCAACAATTCCGTTCTTAATAATATGCACTCTTTTCCGTTTATCCCTTTGTTCTTTCAGTCCCCCTTGACCCTTTTCATCCATAGTAATCCTCCACAAATTTAAACCTAATTTCATATTAGCAGATTAGGGATGATTTTTCTACTATTTCCACATTTTTTTTACGCATGTAACATAAAACCGTAGAAATAAAAAAAACTTACAAAAGTCAGTTTTTCCAACTTTTGCAAGTTCCTTATTTGATAGATTTCATCTGCTTTTTTCCAGTAAACCAGGCATACAGTGCGAAGCCTGCGCTAATGATTAACAGAAAATAGAAATTAAACCCACGACTGATACACATCGATGCCGTTAGATAACTTCCGGTGAAAACGCCAGCAAAGATATGCTTATACATTAATTCGCTGATTCCCTGTGCTCCCGGAAGGGGCAGCATATCAACTGCAATATATACTGCAGCCTGAAGTCCGATAACTGTTGCGCCATTTTCTCCTGTAAGTCCCAATCCCTGATACACAAACCAGGTCAGCACAAACAAGGTACTGCGCTGAAGAACGGTAAGAAATGTGACCACAACAATTCGATACTTATTTTGCTTTAAAAAATCTAATGTATTCTGATAGCTGTCTACAAATTCAATTACCAGCTCCTGCCTTTTATCCGAAGGCTTTAAAATATGCAGCTTTACTAATATTTTCTCTCCCCCGGATAAGACACTGCGGAACAACTGCGGTCGAAACATTACAAACAATAAAACTGCAACCAGAATCACATTCAAAGCCAGTCCAATGTAATAGAGCCAGTAATAATAAGTACTTAATGCCTGGTCCAACATATCTTTTGCAAATATAAGAAGCCCTACGCCAATTAATACCAATACAAATTTATATAGGATTGCAACGGTCATAAGTACTACTGTGCTTTCTGATAATTTCTGTCCTTCTTTTTTCATGTAATACAGCTGCATGGGTTGTCCGCCTGTAGCAGATGGTGTGATTCCAGAATAAAAGAAGCCAATAAAGGAATATCGAATACAACTTAGAAGGCGTGTTCCAGGATGCAGTTTGTGAAGCAAATACCAGATCATAAAGCCTTCTCCACATACAAATAAAAGAGCACATCCACCACAAAGGAACAAATAAATAGGATTTAATCCTTCCATCGCCAACACTACCTGCCTCATATCATTTCCATGGAAAATGGTGTAGAAGGTCAATGCTGCTAATGCAAGAAACAGAACCAAGCTAATGAAATTCTTTTTAAACTGGGGTTCTTGCAACGGTGTACTGCTTGTTGGTGCAGATTGCTCTGAGACTGCCTTCATAAATAACCTCTTTTCCTTCATATTCGTAGAAATCCTTTGGTGTCACAAGGGAGAAATGCTTATCAAACAATTTTATTCCATTTTCCTCAAGTAATCTAGCTACAAACGAGGAACAGGTATAGTGCATGTCCTGATAAAATGCCTTGTGAAACAAAATAAAAGGAAGTCCAAGGACACAGTAATGATAACGAAATCGATTTGCATAACAGGCTTCCAACGTTTTTTGTAGGTTTTCTTTTTGCTGTCTAGTGCATTCCAGAGAACAAATCATATACTGAGCAGTTGGGAAGGAACGGATAATTTTCTCTTTCTCCTCCTTCTCAAATCCAGCAATAAGAGGAATTGCCGGGTGTCTTCTGCCAATACTGTAGCACTCTGTTAAATCTTCATCCATGGAAATAACCACGTGTATGTAATCCTGTTTTATTACACGACGAATAATGGATGCAAAAAATCCCGGTGTATCTACCAAACCAATATATATTTTAGCCATTTGAATGCTCCTTAAATAATGTATCAAAATTTACTGAAACTGATAAATTCTCTTAGCCACACGATATCCCTTTTCGGTTAGATACGCTCCTGCTTTACCAGGAAGATACGTAAAGCCGCTAAGTGTACCATATTTTAGTTTGTGATACAGTTCTGGACTTTGTTCTCGAATGGATTCCCAAAGATCATGTCTCTTTGCCATAGCATCTCGATCCCCAATCAGAATCAAATGAATGGAGGAAATTGCCATCATAATAGAAATATTTCTCGTCATATATTCCGCTAATTTGGGGTATTTACTTCTAACCTTATTTAAATCCACACACTCTGTTACCAGCTTGGTAACACGAATCTGCTGATCAATTCTTGACATAAGAACTCTTTCATTTACCGATTGATCTTCTCTGCCAAGGAAATAATGATACAAATCAATATTCATATAATATATTTTCTCCACATAAGGCAATGGCTGATATGAGAATAAATTATCAACATAAAAGGTGTGTAAAGGAAGCTTCACATCCGCCTTCCTTAATATTGCGGTACGAAATACCAGCGCGTGCATGACCAAATATTGCGATGGATAGAAATGATGAATTCCATTCCAGTCACAGAATTTCTTCTCTGGAAATACATTGGTATATTTCATTACCTTTTGTTTGTTTTCATATAGATGGTCATATATATAATTGCAGATGATAAGGTCTGCTTTCTCGTTCTGCCAATCCCAGGCATCCAGCTGTTCCATTAATTCTTTCAAGGCAGCTTCGTCTAACCAGTCATCCGAATCCACTACTTTAAAATAGGTGCCTGTTGCATTCTCAATTCCTGCATTTACTGCGGAACCATGGCCCCCATTTTCCTTGTAAATTGCTTTTACAATTCCTGGATATTTCAACTCATATTCTGTAGCAATTCCTCCAGTAGTATCTGTGGACCCATCATTGACAATTATGATTTCCGCTTTCTCTCCTGCCTTCAATAAGGATTCAATACATCGGTCCATATATTCTGCAGAATTGTAACAAGGTACTGTAAAAGTAATTAATTTATGATTCATCTTATATCTCCTTTCCGATTGCTTTTCATTTCCTATACTTACTATAACGAATCAAATCCTGATAAATCTTCAACTTTAGTCTAAGAATACCACCTAATTCTTAATTTTTTCTATAGAATCACCTTACATTATACTTACGATTTTGTAAGATTCCTTGGTATTTCCGTTAAAAATGCGTAAAAAAAGCGCCGGGAACATCATATTCCCGACGCTGTCTTACTTCAATATAAACTGAAACGTTTACTGCATCTGTTTTGCAACTTCTTCAGCAAAGTTTTCTTCTTTTTTCTCCATACCTTCGCCTACTTCGAAACGAACAAATTTAGTAATGACTAAATCTTTATTTACGGATTCAAGATATTTTGCAACAGACTGCTTTCCATCTTCTGCTTTTACATAGGTCTGATCTAAAAGACTAATTTCCTTTACATGCTTGGAAATACGTCCTTCTACTAAACCAGCAAAAATCTTATCATTTACATACTCATCCTTGTGAGCCATAGCTAATTCAGCAAGTGTTGCTTTTGCTGCTTCTGATAAGAAGTTGAAAAGGAAGTTCATATTGCTCTTCTTCTCTTCATAAATTGCAATATCTTCATCGCTCCATAATTTATCGCTGACTGCTTTTTCAATCAACTTGTTTAAGATTGGTTTTGGAAGAGATGGTGCATCGTTCAGTGCACTGTCAATGATGATTTCTCTTAATTTTGCCATTTCATCTGCAGAAATGTCAGCTCTGCCAACATACTGTGGATTCATAGCAGCAACCTGCATTGCTACGTTTGTTAAAGCTTCCTTAGCCGCATCATCACTTGCACCTGTAGCTGCTACTAATACGCCAATTTTACCACCAGCGTGAATATAAGATGCTACGCAATCTCCAGATACTTTAGCAAATCTACGAACGGATAATTTTTCACCGATTGTAGCAGTTTTTTCAATAATTAATTCCTGTAAATTATTCTTTTCAATGACTGCTTCAATATCTTCGCCGTTTGCTCCGCCTTCTAATCCAGAAGCAAGTGCTGCATCTGCGATAACCTGTACAAATTCCTGGAATACTTCATTTTTAGCAACGAAGTCTGTCTCTGAATTTACTTCAGCTACAACTGCTTCATTTCCATTGGTTGCAACGCGGGTAATACCTTCTGCTGCAATTCTGCTAGCTTTCTTTTCCATTTTAGCAGCACCGCTTTTTCTTAATACTTCAACGGCTGCATCCATGTCTCCATCTGTTTCACCTAATGCTTTTTTACAATCCATCATTCCTGCGCCAGTTAACTCACGCAGTTCTTTTACCATAGCTGCTGTAATAGCCATCTTTATTTCCTCCAATTAATCTGTATTATGCTTCTACTGCTTCTTCCTCAGCTGCTTCATCAACTTCAACAGTTCCCTGCTTTGCTTCGATTACAGCATCAGCCATCTTAGATACAATCAGTTTTACTGCACGAATTGCATCATCATTTCCAGGAATTACATAATCTAATTCTTCTGGATCACAGTTGGTATCAGCAATTCCAATCAATGGGATTCCTAAAGCGTGTGCTTCCTGGATACAAATTCTTTCCTTCTTAGGATCTACTACGAAAATTGCATCAGGAATTCTTCCCATTTCCTTAATTCCACCAAGGTTTCTGGTTAATTTATCCATTTCTTTTCTAAGCTCGGTAACTTCCTTCTTAGGCAGTACGTCAAAAGTTCCGTCCTCTTCCATCTTTTCGATTGCTTTTAATCTTTCGATTCTGCTTTCGATGGTCTTGAAGTTGGTAAGCATTCCACCTAACCATCTCTCATTTACATAGAACATTCCACAACGCTCTGCTTCCTGCTTAATTGCATCCTGTGCCTGTTTCTTTGTTCCAACAAAGAGGATTGTTCCACCCTGCTCTGCAATAGAGAATACTGCATTGTAAGCATCATCAACCATGCCTACAGATTTCTGTAAGTCGATGATATAGATACCATTTCTCTCTGTGTAGATGTAAGGAGCCATTTTAGGATTCCATCTTCTTGTCTGATGTCCAAAATGTACACCTGCTTCTAATAACTGTTTCATTGAAATAACACTCATGTTTTTTACCTCCATGGTTTTGAATCTTCCATACAATTCTTCTTGTTCAAAGGCCTGATTTCAGGCACCCTTTGGGCAATCCTTGTATGTGTATTGTTTTTGAGCCTTTGAAATTATATCACAGGAATGATGGAAACACAAGCATTTTTTAGCGAAATTCCTGCTTTGTGGTAAGCACCTTGGCAATTTCCTCATAACTCATTCCTGCATGCAGCTGACAGCTTCCAGGCTGCAATATACGGTCATACTGATTTTCTTCTAAAAACGTATTAAAATCACTTTCATTATCGATTAATCCTGCCTGAAACAGCTTGGATACCACCTGGGTGGAACTGTCCTGAGACGAAACATCGAAGGTGATGGCTGTTGTATCACCTGCATTGGCTCCATCATCCGGTGTTGTTGTATCTGGTGTCGCTGTATCTGGTGTTGCATCCTCCGAAGTATTTTGTCCATCCTCTTCCTGGGTTTTTGTATCCTCCATCACCATGCCAAGCTCTGCTGCGGCTCTCTTTATCTCATCATCTGTCATGGTAGGCTTATAAAATGCCAGTGCCACCACAAAAATCAATGTGGTCACGATAATTCCGATTCCGGCTCCCCGAAAATAATATTTTGCTTTCATACCTGTGACTCCTCAAATAATCCCAATACCAGTTTCACTTCTCCAATCCCAAGTCCTAGCTGCTTGGCAATTTCCATCTGTCCAATGCCCTGTTGGGAAAGCTTTAATATTTCCTCATTCTTGTTTTTTGGTCTGGTATCATCTTGGGACATTTCATTCACATGAGCAGAAAATGCTTCTTTCAGTGTAACCTGTTTTGGTACAGGGGAAACATTTTCCACACCCAGTTTATCTATATTTTGCTCTTTTTCTTTCTGTAGCGATACCTTGGATGATTCTTTGCTTTTCTTCTGTACAAGCGAAGATTCCAGCTCCTGTATGTCTTTCGTCAGTTCCGTGAGCTTCTCCTGCTTCTCATTTAGCATACTGTACATAAACATAACCTCGTTATGAGATTTGTTCATAGAATCCAATACGGTGTCAGAATACTCGCTGATTGCCATAATTTTCTCATTGGTCTCCTGATCGCTTTTTTCCTCCAAAGTGACCATTGCCTGATCTAGCTTTTCCTGTATGGTTTCTTCTATGGAGGAGGAAGCTTCCTTTAACTGTTTTTCCAATATGATGTGCATTTCTTTTTCACTTAGCTTTTGTATTTCCTCTATATCAGAAGCAGACAGCTTCTCCGAAAGGAAAAAGCTGCCTGAAAGAAATACGACTCCAATTAATAATAATGCGATTTCTAGTCCCGTCATCAATATTACTCCTTATATTTTCACATCGAAGGAATGATACTTTCCTTTAACAAATACCTTTCCATCATCACTTTCTTTTTTCTTCTTTTTCTTCTGTTCTTTTTTTTCATACCCAGAGCCATCTCCCTTTTTATCACCATAACGAAACGCTTCCTGGCGGGATTCCTCTGTTTCTCCAACCTGCTGCTGTGCATGCATTTCTTCTTTCACAAACTCGCTTTGGATATTCTGCTGCTGAACCACAGGTTTCTGGTCTTCTTGAGTTTTTGCTGTTGATACCTCATGGGTATTCTGAATCATTCCATTGAAATCCACTGGCCTGATGCTCATATACTCACTCCTTTTGACCAATCTTACAGGTTTTCTACTTTTATTTCACCATTTTGTTTCACAAATTGACAATAAGAACGTTCGTCCTTTGTTGTAAGCGATACATCCGAAATGGTAAGGCTCACCCCAGAATGAATGGTTCGTTTCACCACTACCTTGGCGTGATTGCTGTATGTCATATTGGTATGCATGGTCTTAAATGCTACCTGATTCTGTTCTAATTTCTCACGCTTTTCTTTTAACTCATTTACCAGCTGATTTAGATACATGCTGTTTTTTTTGTCCAGCTTCTTTCCTGCTGCGAGAAATTTCTTGTAATTAGATATAATCGGCTGAATTTTGGCCACATCTTCGCTTAATGATTTTATTTCCTGCTGCATGGCCAGATATTCTTCTTTCTTATCCGGTGCCATTCCAACTTCAAGCGTAGTGGCAGCTCCCATTTCAGATCCAATGTACTGAGCCTCAATTTTTCCTCCAGCCCGAACACTTCCCCCTGTTATAATCCCCTTTTTTTCATTTACAAATATATCATGGGATGCGGAAACATCACTGTATAGAATAGCTCCTGTTTCAATATAACCACCTGCAAATACCATGGCATTTTCAATAAACTTGGTAATTACATTTCCCTGCGCTTCTAAAATACCACGCTTCATACCATGAATCCCACATTTTACAATAATTTGGCCCTGAGAGCGTATCAGTGCATCTTCTACCACACCATCAACAACTACATCTCCTTTGGCATCAATAATAAATCCACCTCGAACACTTCCTGCCACATGCACATTTCCGTTATAGGTGATGTTACCAATGGAATTATCTACATCCTGCGCCACTTCATATACATCGGATACAAATACCTTGCCATCCACCAGACTGGCATGTCCGGTTACTTCAGAAAAAAGTTCCGTGGAATCCTCTGATATACGAATATTTCGTCCATACTCCAATTTCTTGGAGGTCACACTTCTTGGCGGAATATCCCGTCCGGTAACGTCCTTTCCAGGCTTTCCTCTGTCTTCCTTGTGCAATGTTGCCAGAAGATCTCCCTGATTTACATGACTGATAATATTTAAATTACGGTAATCCACAGAGCCATCCTCATTATGCTTTGGCTGAAGGCTGGGATTTGTATTAAAATAAAACTCAATGGAAGCATCCTTACCATGCACCGGAGGTGTTCCCTGAGCAACCACATAATCTGTGCAGTAAGCAGGATTTGTCATAAAATCCATAATTGCATTTTGATCAATACCAAATCGTATTCCTTTGGACGTAAGTTCTCCTATGATATCCTTCACCGTCAGACGATTTCCTCTGATTGTTCCAGGATAAAAGCGACAGGTTGCAGTCATTTTATCTAAGGAAACGGTTGTCACCATAGATTCACTAAAGCCAATCCCATCACACTCTCCTGCATCAAAGCTTCCCCCATGGACATTGCTGATGCAGTCATTGATATCTCTTATATTGTAATTTTTAAAGCCATGCCGATCCAAAAAACCGGTGATTTCCTTGTAATCTACAAAATCTCCGCCTTCCGTCGGTGGATAAACCTGGCATCTTCCTCTCGTGTTAATAATCTCTACTTGAAAATAACCATTTTGCTGTATCATCACATTCCCCATACATCTCTTTATTCTGTTAAAATATTTAAATAATTCCCCATCTTTTTGCGCATCTTCATAAGTGCTTTGGTATGCAGCTGAGAGACTCTTGATTCTGATACTTCAAGAATCTTACTAATTTCCTTCAAGGTAAGCTCTTCATAATAGTATAATAAAATTACTTTTTTTTCTTTTTCTGTAAGCAGTTCTAGGGATTCTCCTAGCATTTGCTTTAGCTCTGTTTGGGATACCTGCTCTTCTGGCTGTATAAACTGAGAATTTTTATAGGTATCCATCACAGGTTCGCTTCCCTGTTCAACAAACTCATTTAAAGATACTACATTTGTAATCTTAAGCTGGGACTGCCATTCCAAAAGCTCTTCCGGTGGCACTCCAATCTCCAGTGCAAGTTCTTCCTGCGATGCAGTCTTACCCGTTCGCATTTCAATAGATTTAGAGGCTTCATCAATTTTCTTCTGCTTTTGTCGCACGGTTCTGGGAATCCAATCCATCTTACGAATTTGATCTAGAATGGAGCCTCGAATACGCAGACTGGCATAGGTTTCAAATTTTACATCTTTTCCCAGGTCATATTTGTCAATTGCATCAATTAGACCAAAAACACCATAACTAACCAAATCATCATATTCTACATTGTTTCCAAGATACATGCACAACCGTCCTGCAACTACCTTGACCAATGGTGCATATTCCAGAATAATTTGTTCCCGAAGCTGTGGCGTTGGTTTATTTATATAGGAAATCCACAGCTTTTCTTTATCTACAGCCTTCATATCCTGTCCTCGCTATGCTTATTCCTCATCTTCATCTACGGTTTCTCCAGAAGAATCATCCTTCCCGTTTTCTTCCTCATGATCTGATGCGGGTTCTTCCGGTTGCTTTAATCCTTTATCCATCAGCAGCTTAACCACACTTCCAATGGCAAGGAAACAAATCACAGTAACAAGCAGCCGCATAGTAAAAATTTCAAGGCCCACATGACCTATCAATGATGCTACGCAGGAAATACATGCTGCAATCAATGTAATAATTGCTGGAATTGGTTTTGTATTCATATGCTTGTCTCCTATGGTAATTCTATCTCTAAATCGTTTTCTCGGCTTTTCCTACTGCCTTTATAAGGAATTCGCCTGTTTGGCTGTATAAAACCACTGTACGCCCATAATTCAGCCCTGTGTCCTCTGCCAAAAGTGGTATCTTTAATTCTCTTAGCTTTTCCCGACATGCGATGGCATTCTTTTCACCAATGTTAATGCTCTGGCTTACGCTTCCACTTAATTCGAACATTTTGGCGCCTCCTGCAATTTTTGCAGTAATGCGTGTTCTAGATGCTCCCGCAGCAATCATTTCATCATATAGTTTCTGAATCCCGGTATCTGCAAATTTGGCAGGATTGGAATTATTTCTTATTTGTGTACTATCGGGCAACATTATGTGGGCAAGTCCACTGATTTTCGTGGACGAATCATACAAAGCAATTCCAATACAGGAGCCAAGTCCTATGGTTGTAAGTGCATCTGGTTCCCTGCATATATGTAAGTCTGCCATCCCGACTTTAATTGTCTGACTCATATATTCTTCTCCTACAGTGGAACCCCCAATGAGGTAAGTATTTTATCGTAAGAATCCTCTTCCGGCATGAGAATGAAGTATCCCTTCAAATCCAAATCATATCCAAATTCTGTACGAATCATTAACGCGTTATTACCAAGCATTCCAAATTGCGCCGCCGGTACACTGAGTATTGCAGCAGCCATATCCACTGCAACAAATGGAACCGTTGGTGCAATCACTAAATTTGTCATTGTTGACAATGCCGACAAATATGCACCGGCAATAATATTTCCGATTTCTTTAATCGCTGACAAATCCATTTCATCAAACTCTTTTGTATCGTCTTCTATTCGTCCCATGAGACGATCTACCATATTGTGAGCAGAATGAAGATCCATAAGAAACATCATACTCCCCTCAATATCCTTTTCTACGCCTAGCATAATACCAACAATAATTTCATCCTCACTCCCAACAGATGTAGAGATTTCTTCCACCGGCAGCAATTGTACCTGTGGAACATTCATATTGATTTTTAGATTTAACATATTAGCGATTGCAGTGGTAGCATTTCCTGCGCCAATATTCCCAATTTCTCTTAGGACATCAATATATCTGCTGTTTACATCCTCTAGGCTGATTTCTGACATCTTCTTTCCCCCGGTAATTGTTCATTCTTATGCAGTTACTGCTTTATCAATAATTGCATCTATTTCAAAAATGGAAATCAGTTCATCTCCACTTTTTCCCACACCATTGATGAATACGCCATTCTCACTTTTTTGATTGGAAACACTACGGTCAATTTCTTCTTCCGTAAGAGAAATTACTTCCTTCACCTCATCTACAACAATACCAACAAGTCCCTGCTGTTCTAATTTTAAAATAATAATACGGGAAACATCGGTAAAGGTATCGTCTTCCAATCCCATTTTTCTACGGACACTCATAACAGGAACTACCTCGCCTCGTAGGTTAATTACACCACGATAATGAAATGGTGCCTTTGGAACTCTGGTTATCTTCTGCATCCGCACAATATTATCAACATAGGAAATGTCTAAGCCATACTGTTCGCTTCCAATTTTCACAACAATAAACTGCTTTTTTTCCAGTTCCACAGTTTCTAATTCATTATTTTCCATTCTTTCTCACCCTTCCATTATAATAATGCATTTACATCAAGAATCAGTGCCACTTCTCCATCACCAAGAATGGTTGCTCCATTGATAATCTTATTGTTATCAATGCATTTTCCCAAAGATTTTATAACAATCTCCTGCTGTCCAATCAGGTTATCAACTACTATACCTGCATAGTTATCTCCCTTTTTAACAACAACAACGGTAAGATTCTCATCTTTCTGTTCTTTTGGCTGTGAATCAAGAATCTCGTCCAAACGAATTAATGGGATTACAATTCCTCTTAAATGAATAACTTCCCTAGCTTGCACATATTTAATATCCGTTACAGGAATATTTTCAATATTCTGGATAGAACCCAGGGCAATTGCATATTTTTCATCTCGAACTTCAACCATTAATGCCTGAATAATTGCAAGAGATAGTGGAAGGCGTACGATAAAGGTAGAACCCTGTCCCAATACATTCTTTACTTCTACGTCTCCGCCTAGTGCTTCAATATTAGATTTAACTACATCTAGTCCTACTCCTCGTCCAGATATATCGGTTATCTTATTTGCCATTGAGAAGCTGGGCATAAACAGAAAATCAATAATCTCCTTTTGGGTAAGGTTCTCAGCAGCCTCCTGGCTTACAATGCCTCGCTCAATTGCTTTGTTTTTGACCTTCTCTGTATCTATGCCATTACCATCGTCACCCACCTGGATAATAACATTATTTCCTTCCTGGAATGCTTTCAGGAAAATGCTTCCTGTTTCCGGTTTTCCCTTCTGCTTTCTCACTTCCTGACTTTCAATTCCATGATCTGCAGAATTTCGAAGCAAATGCTGTAGCGGGTCACTAATCTGATCCACAACCGTTCGATCCAACTCGGTATCCTCACCAGACATATAAAGCTCCATAGGCTTATTCAGTTTTCTGCTAAGATCTCGAATCATTCGTGGGAATTTATTCACTGCACTTTCAATAGGAACCATTCGAACCTTCATTACAGATTCATGAAGATTGGTTGTAATTCGTTCCAAATATTCAATTTGTTCATGGAATCCCTGGTTTTCAAATTCGCCGGATTCTGATCCACTAATAGATACCAGACTGTTTTTTGCGATAATCAATTCACTTACCTGGTTCATTAAGGCATCTAATTTTTCGATATCAACACGAATGGTTCTGGAAGTAACCGGTTTGCTGGTATTGGATTTATTGTTTTTTCCCTTGCTCTCTTTTTTAACTTCCTTCTTCTCTTCTTTATGCTCAGTGGCTGTGGCTTCTACCTTGGGTTCCTCTACTGGTTCCTCTTCCTGGTACATGTCCAGTGTGATGGCTTCACCAACTGCATTTTCAATTTCGGAGACATTTTTCACTGCCTTTTCAATCGAAGCATAATCTGCTGCAGATGCGACAATCATACTGAAATCCAAGTCAAACTTCTCATCCTCTACATCCTGTGAGTTTGGACTGCATACAAGAATTTCTCCAAAATCCTCAATTGCTTTAAACACAAGAAACGCTCTGGCTGCCTTCAGCAAACAATCCTTCTGTATGTATATGGTAATGCCATAAAGGATCTGCCCTGCATCTACCGCACCTTTTAATTTTTTCCGCTGGGTATCATCTACCTCAATGCTAAGGTATTTCTTTTCCGTGGTGTCCCCAGAGCTCTCCACTATAACAGGCTCCTCTTCCTTTTCTTCCACAACTTCATTCACTGGTTGTTCCTGGTTTTCTTCCTTGGAACCGGTCAAATAATCATTCAACTTTTTAATCAGAATGTCATTATCTTCTGTTCCTTCATCTGAGGTTGCCTTAACACATTCCAAATACTGCTCAATTGCATCTAAACAATCAAACAATATATCAATGAGCTTACTGTTTACTTTCACATTTTCATTTCGAATTTCCTGGAATACATTTTCCATATCATGGGTAAGGTGCTGCATACGCTTAAATCCCATGGTACCTGCCATTCCTTTTAGGGAATGAGCTGCCCGGAAAATTTCATTAATGGTATCCTTATTCTCAGGCTCTTTCTCCAAAATCATAATATTGTCATTCAAGCTTTGAATATGACCATTTGTTTCATCAATGAAAATATCAAGATACTGACTTACATCCATTTTTAAACCCCCTGTAATCTTACAATCTTGCTACAATTGCATTTGCTATCTTGTGAATGGGAACCGTTTCATCTGCAAGCTTCGCCTGTTCTACCGCCTTAGGCATACCATACACCGTGCATGATGTCTGGCTTTCTGTAATAACATAGGTAGCTTTTCTTTTCTGAAGTGCTCGAATTCCTTCCAAACCATCTGCACCCATGCCAGTAAGAACAACACAAATCACTCTCTGATAGCTGCTGTTTACTAGAGATTTGTACATAACATCTGCACAAGGTCTCAAGCTGTTCACTGGTGGATCATCTTGTATTTTAATACAAGCCCGGTGGCTGGTATTTTCTGAGATTTCCATATGACGGCCTCCCGGGGCAAGATACACCACCCCTGGCTGCAATTCCTCTTTGTCAACCGCTTCCTTCACCTTCACCTGGGACTTCATATTCAGTCGTTCCGCCAACGAGTAGGTAAAGCCTGCTGGCATATGCTGTACAATCACAATTGGTGCTGCCAAATCAGCTGGAAGCATGGGAATTAATTCATGAAGTGCCTGTGGTCCCCCTGTGGAACAAGCCAATGCAATAATTTCCTGATTACACTGAGGGTTCCTTGTTGCTCTGATAGGAACAACGGGAGGCTTCTCCTGACGCACCGGAATCTTTGGTGCCACATGTACCACAGGAGCATTTACCGCCTGACGAAGCACTTCAAGGATTCGGTCATGAAATACCTGTTTGTCTGCCGGTGAATAGCCATAAGGCTTTACAACGAAATCGAAGGCGCCTCGCTCCATTGCAAGAATTGTCGTCTCAGCATCTTCCTTCAGGGCTGAGCTAATTGCAATAACAGGATAACTAATCCCATCCTGCTGCATCTTAGCTAGCAGCTGCAGACCATTCATCTTTGGAAGCACAATGTCAAGAATAACTGCATCAAAGACATTTGAACTAATTTTCTCGTACGCCGTCTGACCATCTCCACAGGTATCTGTCACCTGGAATTTCTCATCTGATTCAATTATATCACAGACGACCCTTCTCATGAGTGCAGAGTCATCCACAACCAAGATCTTATATTTCATTTAACCCTGCTCCTTTTTACGAATGATTCGCTCCTCTTCGAAGATATATTTAATAATATGTTCCTGACACTTTGTATCCTTAAAAATAAATTTAATCCGATGAAAATATCGACTACTTTCCTCTAGCTTTTCGCTTCGAATCACAAAACCGATCACATCAATGAATTCATTTCTTTTTTCATTTTCTAAGTTAAACTGCATCAATAGATATTCTGCATGAATGGGGGTCTTTGTAACAAATCGTAGTCCACCACCACTGATATCTAGCATGGTGCCTTCCCCTTTTTTATTATATTTATCTGGCTTCTGAGAAAGGGCATAATGCACTTCCTTCATCGTATTTAAATCTGTAATACTGTCATCAATAACAAGATAATCCAAAGGAAGCATACAGCTTAAACGGTAATACTCTCTTCTTTGAAATTTCACAAGCGGGGTGGTAAATGCAATTTTTGCAAGGAAGAAATTATTTTCCTTATACCGTTCCTGTACAACACCGTTTGCCTTGTATAGGCCCTGGGCTGTTGTAAAAACGAATTCATATCTTAGATTCGTAGATAATAGTATGATTCGTCCACCGGAACTAGGCATATTTAACTCCACAGTTCCATCACTGTCTACGTCAAATACGCTACTCACCAATGTAGTTAATTTATTGTCGGCTTTATCCTGCTTCACCTGTTGAAGCACACGAATATCAACCTTATCTCCCGGCATAATCTGCTCTGTTATCATGCGTTTATTCTCCCTTAACAATCAATATATGCAGACACTCCTTTATCCTTCTCATGAATTTTATCGGATAAAGCTGCTAAATAGCTGAGTAATTCCCCATTTGTAATGACTTTTCTCTTCTCCGTTAAGTAATTTTCCTGCAATTGCCTCAAAGGCCCGTGTAGACTTGGCATTTGGTGCACTAATGGATACCATTTTCTGGCTTCGAACTGCTTTCTCCAAGGCGGTATCTGACGGAACCATTCCTAAGAATTGAAGACTGCCATCTAAAAACTTCTCCACCACAGAATTCAGCTTCTCATACACTGCCATTCCTTCTTCATGAGAGGTGACCTTGTTTGCAACCAAATGAACATTGGTACCATTTTTAATAAACTTTGGACTTTTATACATGGCCTTCATTAAAGAATAGGAATCTGTAAGAGAACTTGGTTCCGGCGTAGAAACCAATACAACCTCCGGACTGGCCAAAACAAATTCCATCACCGTATCGGAAACACCTGCCCCTGTATCTATTATAAGAATATCTGTTAAATCATTCAAGAGGGAAATACTATGTACGAGATAATCCACCTGCTCCTTTGACAAATTATTCAGCCCTACGATTCCGGACCCTCCGGAAATAAAGCCAATATCCATAGGTCCTCTGGAAATAATATCACGAATACTTTTTCCGCCAAAAATCAAATCACTTAGATTATTTTCTGGAACTGTTCCAAACATAACCTCAACATTGGCAAGACCAAAGTCCGCATCCAAAATGATAACCCGTTTTCCCATTTTGCGAAACCATATAGCAAGATTTACTGCCATATTGGATTTTCCCACACCACCTTTTCCGCTGGTAATGGTAATAACGCGGGCATTATTTACATTTTTCTGATTTTGCTGTTTTATAACATTTCTCAGTTGTTGTGCCTGATCCATTTAATGTCCTCCTAACAACTGCTTTACCATCTTTTGGGTATCTACCACTTCAATATCATCTGGTACATTTTGTCCTGTGGTTACATAGGATAAATCACAGTCTCCATAAAGCTTCATATTTAAAATATTGCCATAAGCTGTGGTTTCGTCTAGCTTGGTAAAAATCAGATGAAATCTTGTAAATTCCTTATATACATCAATAATTTCCACTAAATCTTTTTGTTTGGTTGTTGCACTCAGAACAAGATACACATCTCTATCGTATTTCTCATCTAACATAGCAAGAAGCTTCTTCATGTCCTCTCTCTGGCTCTGATTTCTATGAGAAAATCCAGCCGTATCAACCAATACCAGATCATAATCTTCATATGCCTGCACTGCCGTATTAATTTCCTCAGGGGAATATACAATAGATAAAGGGGTATCTAAAATATTTGCATAGGTACGAAGCTGTTCTGCCGCTGCAATACGATAGGTATCTGCCGTAAGTAACGCAACCCGCTTACCTAATTCCAACTTATATTTTGATGCCACTTTTGCAATGGTTGTTGTTTTTCCTACACCTGTTGGGCCAATAAAGAAAATCACCTTTGGGATATTACCACCTACCTGAATGGTTTTGGGCTGTCCCATTTTTAAAACCATCTTCTGATAGACATTAGAAATTAAATAATCAAGATTATTATTACCGGTGTAAATCACCTTCTCCATGTCATCTAAAATCTGATTTACATACTTCTCATCTACCTCATTATCAAGGAGTACATTGTATAGCATCTTTACAAAGGCCTGATTTTGTTTATTATCTGCCTCCTGCATAATTCCAGGCACATTGGCTGATAATTGTTTTTCCAGTAAATCCTGAAGGGAATCTAGGCGTTGTTCAATGGCCTGTTCCTTCCCTGTTTTTTCCTTGGGTAATGGCTGTACCTCTTCCTTTTGATAAATCACATCATTGACAGCGGAAAAAGCATCCTTTAAATCCTCATCTGCCAGCGCGGTAAATCCTTCTTTTTTTGGTGGCTTGGTGATTTCTGGAAAGATAGGTGCCGCTGCCACTTCTTCAATGGCGCCCGTCACCTCATAGGTGCTTTTTTTCAGAAAGCCAAAGATACCACCGGGCTTCACTTCCTTCACATTCATAATCACCACCTGGGGACCTAATTCTGCTTTTGCACTGGCGATTGCTTCTTCTCTTGTTTTTCCTTGAAATTTCTTAATGGTCATATTATCCTGTCACCATCCCTACTGATTGTAATTCTACATTCGATTCTATTTCGTTATATGACACTACAATAAGATCCTTGAAATAATCTTCCGTCATTTTCTTAAAATACATTCTTACAATGGGCGAAGTAACCACAATGGGTGTTTTTCCCAGATTTTCCAGTTTTTTAATTTCTTCTCCAACAGAATCCATAATGGATTTGATTCTTTCTGGATCTAAAGTCAGATATGCCCCTTGCTCTGTTTGTTTGATAGAAGCCATAATATCCTGTTCTACCTTTGGATCTAAGGTTACCACACTGGTCACCTCATTGGGAGCAAAATATTTACCACTGATTGCCCGCTTTAATCCCTGGCGTACATACTCTGTCAACACATCCGTATCCCTGGAGGTTGCTGCATGATCCGCAAGCACCTCAAAGATTGTAAGAAGATCTCGAATCGAAATGCCTTCCTTCAACAGATTCTGAAGTACCTTCTGAATTTCTCCAATTCCAAGAAGCTTTGGTGTCAACTCATCTACCAACGCAGGATTAGATTCCTTCAGATTGTTAATAAGATTAACCACATCCTGTCTCGTAAGCAATTCAGAAATATGAGAACGAATAATTTCTGTTAGATGGGTTGCAATAATGGAAGGTGGGTCAACTACGGTATAGCCCAGGCTTTCTGCTCTCTCCCGCTGCCCATCGGTAATCCAGATTGCAGGCAAATGAAACGATGGCTCAAATGTAGGAATTCCTGTAATTTCTTCCTCCACATAGCCAGGATTCATTGCCATATAGTGGTCAAAAAGGATTTCTCCTTCCGTTACCTGGATTCCTTTGATTTTAATAATATATTGATTGGGATTTAACTGAATATTATCCCGCAAGCGAATAATTGGTACCACAGTTCCAAGTTCCAAGGCAATCTGTCTTCGAATCATTACGACTCTGTCTAGCAAATCTCCCCCTTGGTTTACATCTGCCAACGGAATAATTCCATAGCCAAATTCCAATTCAATCGGATCCACCTGAAGAAGGGAAACAACATTCTCCGGTCTTCTGATTTCTTCTGCTTCTGATTCTTCTGCTGCAACCTCGTCTTCGATTCCTTCCTCACCAATGGTTTTTTGGATAGAACGGCCAGAAATAATAAATGCTGCACCAAAAGCAATAAATAACAATGCATTTAAAGGCGTAGTCACTCCCAGGAAGATCATAGCTGCGCCCACAATATACAGCACCTTGGGAATTCCAAACAGCTGCTTGATTAATGCACCGCTGAAATCTGCTTCCTTGGAGCCCTTAGTAACTAAAATACCAGTAGATAGGGAAATAAGCAAAGATGGAATCTGACTGCATAATCCATCACCGATGGTAAGAAGTCCATACTGACTGATGGCATCAGAAAATCCCAAGCCCCCACGCCATACTCCCATGACGGTTCCTCCAAGAAGGTTAATCACTGTAATAATTAAGCCTGCCGTGGCATCTCCCTTTACATACTTGGTAGCACCATCCATAGAGCCAAAGAAGCTGGCTTCACTTTGAATTTTCTCTCTTCGCTCCCTGGCCTGCTGATCGGTAATAGCTCCTGTGTTTAAGTCTGCATCAATTGCCATCTGCTTACCGGGCATAGCATCCAGTGTGAATCTTGCTGATACCTCAGCCACACGTTCGGAACCTTTATTGATAACTACCAGCTGAACAATAATTAGAACAATGAAAATAATGGCACCAATCACAAGATCTCCACCACCAACAAACTGTCCAAAGGTTTGAACTACATTACCAGGATCTCCACTAGAAAGAATCAGACGCGTTGAAGATACATTTAATGAAATACGAAAAATGGTAGTAAATAACAAAAGCGTTGGAAAATTTGACATATCCAGTACTTCTTTTACATATAAGACATCCATCAGAATAATAAGAGCAAGAGAAATGTTCAGTGCAAGCATTACATCCAAAAGAACATTGGGAATGGGCACAATGAAAAAAACGACTGCAGCTAATAGATAGGCTGCAACTCCAACATCTGTCTTCTTCACACTGATTTCCATCTTGGCTCCTCCTTTCTGTATGGATTTTTATCTACCATATCTTACCTTATTTATTATTATAAACCACCGCCAGAATCTCCGCTACCGCCTGATATAATTCCGGTGGAATCTGCTGTCCAATATCAACCGTTGCATAGATTGCTCTGGCAAGAGGCTTGTTCTCCATAATCGGCACGTTACTTTCTTTTGCAACTTCACGAATTTTTAGGGCAACGTAATCTTCTCCCTTAGCCAATACCAGTGGTGCATCATCCTCACCTGCTTTATAACGCACGGCAACAGATAAATGGGTAGGATTTGTAATAACTACATCCGCCTTAGGTACATCTTGCATCATTCTTCTTTGAGAAGCTTCCCGCATTCTTTGCTTTTGTCTTCCCTTAATTTCAGGATCTCCTTCTGAGTTTTTATACTCATCCTTTATTTCCTGCTTGGTCATTTTCATATCTTCATTGAATTTGCGTTTTTGATAAATAAAATCTGCAATGCCAATGACCAGATAAACGATACTGATACGTAGACCCGTATCAATAATAATACCTCCCAACAGACTTAATGCCTGATTTAATGGGATATCATATAAAAGAAATAATTTATTTGCCTCTCCCTTAATACTAGAATAAGCCACATAAAAAATAACTGCTACTTTTAAAATAGATTTCAATAATTCAAAAATAGAATCCTTGGAAATAATTCGCTTTAGTCCATTGACTGGATTAAATTTATCGAATTTAGGCTGCAAAGGCTTGGCACTGGCTTTTAAGCCTACCTGAAGCAGATTCGCCACAAAGGAAACAATAAATCCTACTGCCAGAAACGGAAGTGCGATTAAAAGCATTTCTAACAGTACCTGTGTAAGCAGAGCACTTACGGTTCCTGTCTGCCCTCCCATTCCAAAATCAGTAACAACATCTGGAATCTTATTATAAAAGATAGAAAAAACTCCCAAGAATCCATTTCCAATATAGGAAAGAAAAATCTTTAAAACAAGAAACAGGGCAATCAGTTCAAAGGAAGAGGTAAGTTCCCGGCTTTTTGCAACCTTGCCATCATCTCTTGCATCCTTCAGTTTTTTTGCTGTAGCTGGCTCTGTTCGCTCGCCTCCTGGTCCATCTTTGGCGAACCACTGTAAGTTGTACGGAATCAGTAATTCATTTCTATTTTGCAATTTAATACATTCCTTCTATAAATGAAACAATCATGGTCTTCATTTCTGTAAATATAAAATTAGCAATATCCGGCAGCAGGAAAATAGTAATAAGCAATACTGCAAAGCCAACCAGGACTTTCAGCTGAATTCCTACCGAGAACATATTCATCTGAGGTGCCACTTTTGCCATAATACCCAGGATACAATTTAAAATCATAATGCACACAAATACTGGTAGAACAATACGAAAAGCAATTACAAATAAATCTGTGCAAAATGTAACCATAGAAGCAAGAAGACTGTCCATATCAAAAACCGCTTGTCCCAAAGGGATTAAGGTAAAGGAATCGATCACTGCCCTTAATATATACTGATGCATATTCGATACAATAAGAAGCATCAATATAAAATAGTTATATAAATTACCAGTAATACTTACCTGTGCCCCCATGGTAGGGTCAAATTCTGTAGCCATGGATAATCCAATATCCATATCAATTACGGTTCCTGCGTATAAAATAATAGAATTACAAATATATGCTGCAAAGCCAATGAGCAAACCTGTAATTCCTTCCTTTAAAACCAATACGGTATATTCAAATATTGTTGTATATTCCACTGTGTCTTGTGGCATATAGCTCATAATAAGAATTGCTACCAGACAGGAAAAACCAATCTTCACCCTGTTTGGTGTATTAGACATTCCAAAAAACGGAGCCACCACCATAAAGCAGGATATACGAACTAAAATCAATATAAAAGATTCAAAGGTAACCAGAGAAAAACTACTATTTATCATATGCTATCTATCCAATATACAGGCTAAAGCTAGACCAAAGCTGGGTCATGAAATCTGTAATATTTCCCAAAATCCACGAGCCAAAAACAATGATACCAACAAATACACAAACAATCTTCGGAACAAAGGTTAGGGTCTGCTCCTGAATGGATGTAACCGTCTGAAAAATACTTACAATTAAACCAACAACCAAAGAAATCAACAGCAATGGCGCACTGCAGATAATAATGTTATATATCGCATCTCTGGCAATATCTAAAACCTGTCCTTCTGTCATCCTTCCCACTCCTTCTTTTTTCTGTCCTGACAAAGGGGATCATTGTTAATAAAACGTTTTTACAAGGTTGCCTATCACAAGATTCCATCCGTCTGCCAATACAAACAGTAAAATCTTAAATGGTAATGAAATTGTTGTAGGCGGCAGCATCATCATACCCATAGACATAAGGACCGATGCCACAACCATATCGATAACAATAAATGGTATGTAAATTAAGAAGCCAATAATAAACGCTGTTCTTAGTTCACTTAAGATAAAACTAGGAACTAACACGGTAAAAGGAATTTCATTATAATCCTCATAGCTGGTGTCTGATATATCACAGAACAAATCCAAGTCCTTAGTTCTAGTCTGTCCATACATAAATTCACGTAATGGTTCTTCTCCCTTTTGCAACGCCTCCTCCTGGGTAATGGTCCCGGCGTTCAACGGTTGCAGTGCCTGCTCATTAATTTGAGAAAAGGTGGGCCACATAATGAAAAGTGTTAAAAACAACGCCAGGCCAATCAAAATCTGATTGGTAGGTGCTGTCTGCGTTCCAATCGCCGCTCTTACAAAATGAAGAACAATAATGATTCTTGTAAAGCTTGTCAACATAATTAATATAGACGGAGCCAACGCAATGACGGTAAGAACCAAAAGCATCTGTACGGTAGAGGACAGATTTCCCGTATCTCCATTAAAAGACAAATTAAATCCAGAACCAGTATTGGTTCCACTGGCATTTGGGGATGTTCCTGTAGCACCATATTCAGTTGCATATGCTGTATTCCCAAAGCACAGGAACAACGAAAACGTGAAAACCAGTGTAGCAAACACTACACTGAAAATACAATAACCTTTTTTTAATTTACTCATATATTCTGCCTACTTTTTAGGTAAATGTTCTTTGAATCTGCCTAAGATTTCCTGAAAATTATCGTTCTCTTTTCCTGTCTCATTCTGGGAAGGCATCTCCAACAGCTGGTCTTTGGTTAACTGTCCTAAAACGGTTATTTCATCCTTGCCAAGTGCAATGACATAATACGTATCCTTACCAGCCTCAATAATTTGAACATATTTATTTGTTGTAATTTTTAAAGTTTCTATCACCTTCAGATTCTTGTTAAAAGAATGCTGCTTCTGATACCCTGCAATCCATTTTGTCGTGTAATAGGTTAAAGCCAAAACAATAAGGAAGCAAAACAGTACAATCATCAGTTGAAAGAAACTCTCTCCTGTGGAGCTTAATAACGTCATATGATTATCCTATTACTTTTTTAACAGCTTCAATTACTCGCTCTGCCTGGAATGGTTTTACAATAAAATCTTTTGCTCCAGCCTGTATCGATTCAATAACCATT
>CAZYYO010000010.1:50115-50757 GCA_964650965.1 uncultured Lachnospiraceae bacterium
CCTGCTGTCCCATAGCGGAACACATAATAACACATGCATTTGGGTCCTTTGCTTTAATTTCCTTCAATGCTTCAATACCATCCATTTCAGGCATAGTAATATCCATCAGTACAAGATCTGGCGTACATTCCGTATATTTTTCAATTGCCTTAATACCATTTTCAGCTTCTCCAGCTACGGTATATCCATTCTTTGTAAGGATATCCTTAATCATCATTCTCATAAATGCTGCATCGTCACAAATCAAAATACTTTTTGCCATTTTCTTCATCTCCTTATAATGAAAAGTTATTTCATAATCTCCGTAATTCGAATACCAAAGGATTCTTCAATTACTACAACTTCACCTTTTGCTACATACTTGCCATTTACCAATACATCAATCGGTTCTCCAGCAATTTTATTTAATTCAATGATTGTTCCTGGAGCAAAATCCAAAATATCCTGTATGGATTTATGGGTTCGCCCTAATTCCACGGTAACCTCTAACGGAACATCCATAATCAAATCTATATTCTCAGGCGCGAACTGTGACGCAATATTTCCAGCAAATGGCTGGAATTGTGCCGGCTGTACATTCACCTGTTGTTGCTGGTATGGTTGATTCATCCCCATCTGTGGCATTGCCTGCCCCTGCATCAT
>CAZYYO010000011.1:0-49302 GCA_964650965.1 uncultured Lachnospiraceae bacterium
CTAAGTAGTTTGCAATTTCTGAATAGGAATATTGAGAGTAAATAAGCATGTTTTTAGCAAGATTGATTTTTTCAATTCGGATAAACTCTTTTACAGTTGTGCCTGTCTCTCTATGGAAGAGCTGAGAGAGATAAGAGGCATTCAATCCGAGAGAGTCGGCGATGTCCTGGATATGAATGCGATCATGCAAATGCAGAAAGATATATTCCTTACAATGTCTTACATGAATGTTTTCTTCTTTTCTTAAGGAGGAAGCATTCTTTTTGTTTTTGGATGTATGATTACTCTGTTGAGCAGCTTGGACACCATGGGCATAGGCAAATTCGGCTTCGAAGGCAAGAAGGGCTACCTGAGTACGGTCGTCAAGCTGTTCTAGAATCTGGATATAGCTGTCACTGAGAGAGAAGGCCAATTCAGGATTCATGCCACCACGAATGGCAGCGCGGCTTGCCAGGGTTATCACTACAATGGCCAAATCTTTTTGGTTTCGTAATGCATCATTGGAGAGCGTGCCAAGCTCTCCCCCTAGATTCTCTAATAGGGAATGCTCCAATAAGTCTGGATTCCCAGCTTCAATTGCCTGGAATTCTCTGACCTCCCGTTCATATGCATTGTGCTTCTGTCCATATTCCCGGCGTTCAAATAGAATCTTCTCACACCGCTCCATGGCATGAAATTTATCCGGATTTGCCCTGGTGTATTCCAGTATCTTCTGCATGTCTTCATTTCCCTGGTGTTGGTTTGGCGTGTGATTTGTCATAATGTGCTGGCTCCTTAGGGGTATATTTTTTATTTCTACAGCTTTACTGTAAGTGCTAAAAAACATGATATCTTACATGGAAAACATGATATCATATTATCCATATAGAAGCTAGAATGAATCTAACGAAACGGTATAAAATATGATTTTATAAAGAGAAGGAGGACATGATGAAAGCAACAGGAACACAGATTGGATTTGATGTAGCTACAGGAGAAAAATTAATAAGTGAGGTATCGGTTCCATTTACCAAGGAGCAGGAAATGGAAAGACAGGTGGAGCAAGGTGTGGTAGGAATCTATCCAGGTTATGAATATCAGATAATGGAGGGCTATGGATGTGCCATGACAGAATCCGCCTGCTATCTGCTTAGCAAGCTAGAGGCAAAGGATAGAGCCCAGGCAATTGATGCCTGGTTTGGAAAGGATGGCATGAATGCCAAATTTGTTCGTATCCACATTGATAGCTGTGATTATTCCTTAAGTGAGTATCAGGCGGTGGCAGATCCCATTGCAGACCCAACGTTTGCAACATTTAATATTGACAGGGACCAGAAATATATTATTCCAGTGATGAAAGAGGTGCTTCAGGCGGCAGGAGGAGATATTTCTGTACTGCTCAGTCCCTGGTCACCACCGGCAGCATGGAAGACCTGTCCGGAAATGAACCAGAATGATGCAGCCGTTTATGGTGGTATGGGAATGGATGTAGATTTTTCTAAACCGGGAAGATGCTTTGGCGGCAGATTAAAGCCTGAATACTATGGCCCATGGGCAGCATATCTTGTGAAATACATTCAGGCCTATTTGCAGGAAGGAATTCCAGTTACCATGTTGTCCATTCAAAATGAGGCAAGTGCTGCTACCAACTGGGACAGCTGTCTGTGGAGTGGAGAACAGGAGAAAACCTTCTTAAAAGATTATTTATACCCGGCAATGAAGGAAGCAGGGTTAACAGAGAAGGTGGGAATTTTTATCTGGGATCATAACAAGGAGCGTATGGTAGAACATATTGATGAAATGATGCAGGATGATATTGCACACATGATTGAGGGCTTTGCATATCACTGGTACAGTGGAGATCATTTTGAAGCCTTAAGCATGCTTCATGAAAAATATCCCCAGAAGGTGCTAATGCATTCGGAAAGCTGTGGACTGCATATTCCAGGAAAGGCAACAGCTTTTCCACTACCTTTTGACGTAGAACATTTAGATCAGGTTCCAGAGGAAATGCTAAAACGAATTCCACCAGAAATGCTTGCATCCTTAAGAAAAAGTCCTTTGGAGGTAGATTTTGAAGATGCCATGGCTTATGCCCATGACATGATTGGTGATTTAAATCATGGCATGAACCGCTGGATTGACTGGAACCTTATGGTTGACCGTAATGGTGGCCCAAGACATGTGCCAGGAGGCTTTGCTGCTCCTATTGTATATGAGGATGATAATCGCTTCTCTAAGACCATTAGCTTTGATTATATCGATTTAATTGCCAGATATTTCCCTAAGGGTGCAACCCGTATCGGCGTGTCTACCTTTGGCAGCAACGTGGAAGCTGCTGCTGCAAAAGATACAGAGGGAACCATTCGGGTTATTTTACTAAATTCAACCAAAGAAGAGCTGACAACAAATCTTCGCGTAGATGGCTATGTAGGAACGGTGTGTCTGAAGCCTGAGACGCTTACTGGAATAAAATTACTGTAATTTATCATGTAACCTGTTATTTTCTATGTTATACTATAATCGTTATTAGAAAATGCAGAAGGATAGATACAGATGATTAAGAACATTATATTTGATGTAGGAGATGTATTAATAGAATATCGCTGGCTGGATATGCTAATGGAGCATGGACTTAGCCAGGAAGAAGCAGAGAAGATTGGTCAAACAATGTTCTCTGATTCTCTTTGGTTAGAATTGGATTTATCCATTCTATCTGATGAGGAAATTATAAGAAGGTATCAAGAGAAATATCCTCAATATGCAGAGGTTATCGCCTGGTTTATCACCCATGGAGAATATATGCATACCAAGAGAAAACGGATATGGAAGCAGGTGCATGAGTTAAAGAAACAGGGCTACCACTTGTATATTCTATCTAATTATTCTGAAAATCTGTTTCGCAAGCATACCAAGGGAGCAGATTTCCTCAAGGATATGGATGGCGTTGTAGTAAGCTATATGATTCATAAGGTAAAGCCGGAGAAGGAAATCTATGAATACCTGCTAGACAGGTATCAGTTAAATCCCAAGGAGTGCTTCTTCTTAGATGATAGAGCAGCTAATACCAAGGCAGCAGAAGACATGGGAATCCATACCTTTACGGTAACCTCGGAACAGGCATTATATGACAGACTGGAGGAAATTATACACAGACCCGATGCATTTATGTGTAATCCACAGCCGATTGTATCCTAGGAGATGAGTGTATTGACCAGGCAAAGATTATTTATTAATACGGTAAATCAGATTCAGAAAAATGAACATGTGCAGGAGATGGATCAATTCTGCCATCATCGTGTAACCACTACCCTGCGGCATTGCTATCGGGTAGCAAGACTTAGTATGAAAATGGCGGATCGGCTTCATTGGAAGGTGGATGCCAGAAGTCTGGCAAGAGGAGCCATGCTTCATGATTTTTATCTGTATGAATTTAAGCAGGAGCCAATCAATGGCTGGATGCATGGAACAGGACATCCGAAGAAAGCGTTGGAGAATGCCAGAATCTATTATGATTTAAATCCTAAGGAAGAAAATATCATTCGAAGCCATATGTGGCCTATGACCTTATTTCATCCACCAAAAAGTAAAGAGGCATGGCTGGTGTCTGTGGCAGATAAGATTGTGGCTTTTCGAGAGATGATTATGGGGAAGGGAAGAAGAAAAGAGGAGAAAGTATGAAAGAAAACCGATATGATACACAAAAGGCCAGACTTGAGCTGGCAAAAGAAATCGCCAGTGAGGCAGTTGTACTTCTAAAAAATGAGGATGGTTTTTTGCCTCTTCAGGCACAAACCGTGGCTGTGATTGGAATGACAGCGTATAAGCCAAATCTTGGGGGAATGGGAAGTGGAATGTCCTTTATGGGTAAGGAGATTCCATCTATGACAGATGCAATGAAGAAGGTGGGACTGATTCCGGAAGAAGGAATTGACCAGTTTTACCAGGATTATTTTGCGGCTATTCCACCGGAGAATCCCTTTGCAAAATTTATAGAGCTACGGGAATCTGGCGTGGATTTAGTGGCCAGTGGAGCAGTCTATGAAATCTTTGGACAGTACAGTCCTCAGAGAGAGGAAATAGAGATACCACAGAAGCTGTGGAATCAGGCCAAGGAAACCTGTGATACAGCCGTTCTTGTTTTTGGACGCAGTACCGGCGGTGAGGAATGCGACCGGCATGTGGACAATGATTTCTATTTGTTAGACAGTGAGAAGGCAATGATTGCAGATACCTGTAAGAATTTTAAACAGGTGGTCTTACTGGTGAATACCAATGGATTAACAGATTTGTCCTGGATTGACAGCTATCCCCAGATCAAAAGCGTGATGTTTATCGGAGCTGGCGGAGAGCAGGGAATGGATGCCTTGGCAGAACTATTGGTTGGAAGGGAGACCCCCAGTGGTAAGCTGGCATTTACCATCGCCACGTCCTATGAAGCATATCCCACCAGTGAGGATTTCTCATGGGATAAGGACCATCCTGAGAATATCAGGGAGTATAAGGACTATGGGCTAGATGCTGCGGCAAATGGAAGCGTGGGCTTTGATATGAGCCCGGTAGATGTATACCGTGAAGGTCTGTATATGGGATATCGTTATTTCGATTCCTTTGGAAAAGAGGTATTATATCCCTTTGGTTTTGGCCTCTCTTATGCAGGCTTTGTATTAGATCAGGTGGAGGCAAGCTTGATTTCCGGTAAGGATGCGCCGTTGCTTCAGATCCAGGCACATGTGATTAATACCTCCTCAGAGTATGCGGGAAAAGAAGTGGTTCAGCTGTATGTGTCTTCTCCGGAGGGTTCCTTAGAGCAGCCCTATCAAGGTCTTAAGGGATGGGTGAAAACAGAACTGATTTGTCCGGAAAGCTCTCAGGATGTGGCTATGGAGGTCTCTATCAGAGAACTGGCATCCTATGATGAAGACCGAGCAGCATGGGTTTTAGAGGCAGGAGAATATCTGCTTCGTGTGGGTAACTCTTCTAGACATACCCATGTGATTGGCAAGCTTTTGGTGCAGCAGGATATTGTAACGGAGCAGTTGAGTAATTGCCTGACCATCAATCCTAAGAATTTAGATAGCATTGATTTCCTGTCAGCAAAGGATGCCGCTGCAATTACATATGAAGGGGAAATGGAAGAAATCCAGAAGGCACCGGTTCTTACGGTAGCATCACAGGATATGATAACATTGGTACCAGATCATAAGGAGAAGCATACTGGGTTAGAACTGGTTAAACAAATGAGTGATGACCAGCTGATGGCAATGGCTGTAGGCTATGGCTCTGGACTTCCTTTTGCTAGTATGATGGATGGCAGCCAGCCACTTACCATACAAGATGACCAGGGAGAGGACATTACAACCAATTCCCATCCCTCTGGAGCCGTTGGATATGTAAGCCCTGCAATTACCAAGCTGGGAATTCCATCCGCCTGCTATAAGGATGGACCAGCCAGTGTGGGAATGATTGCATGGCCCACAGAAATGACCTTGGCATGTACCTTTAATCAGAAGCTGTGCTATGACTTTGGTGCTGCTGCCGGAAGAGAGGCAGATGAACAACAGGTAGACAGCTGGCTGGCTCCAGCCATGAATCTTCATAGAAATCCAATTGGAGGACGTAATTTTGAATACTTCTCCGAAGACCCCTATGTTACTGGAATCTGTGGTGCAGCAGTGTGCCAGGGAGCTGCTGAGAATAATTACGCAACCTGCTGTCCAAAGCATTTTGCTTTAAATGAGCAGGAAACCTATCGAAGAGGCAGCAGACCGAAAAATATTGATGCTGTAGACTCTGTTGTAACAGAACGTGTGGCTAGAGAGTTATATTTAAAGCCTTTTGAAATGACCATAAAGAATGCACCGGTGCGTACCATCATGACCAGCTTTAATAAAATCAATGGAACTTTTGCCGGAGGAAGACAAGATTTGAATACCCAGATTCTACGAAAGGAATGGGGATTTGAAGGCGTCGTTGTAACGGATTGGGGAGACATGGATTTTGCAGTAGATGGTGCAGATGCAGTGGCTGCCGGAAATGACATTGTTATGCCGGGAGGTCCACCGGTAATTGCTCAAATGAGACAGGGATTGTCAGAGGGTAGAGTGACTAGAGAACAGCTGGAGCTTGCGGTAGAACACCTTTTGATTTATGTTTTCAATTCCCAGTCCTATGAATTGTATCTACAAAAAGAATAAAAAAAGATATCAGTGAATTTGTGACCAATAACAGACAGATAAAAGGTAGCAGCTGATGATTCGAAACAAAAGGCGGGAATACAGCGATACCTGGTAAGGAGTATGGCAGATGGAGAAGACAACGATTCTTATTGTAGATGACGTAAAAATGAATCGGATGATTGTGCGTAAATGTTTCCAGGATATGTACCATGTGATTGAGGCGGAAAATGGAGAACAGGCGATTGCATTACTAGAAAGCCAGTCCGTTCAAATTGTTATTACCGATATTTTTATGGAACCGATGGATGGATATGAACTGATTCAATATATTCGCAGTCAGGATAGATATAGAAAGATTCCAGTGATTGCCATTACAGAGTCGGATCAGGCCTCTCGGAAAAAGGCGCTAAGAGCAGGAGCAGATGATTTGATTTATCGCCCCTTTGTCAGCACCATTCTTCATGACCGGGTACATGGTCTTTTGATTGATGGTCTGGACTTGGAACGTTACAAGTTGGCATATGAGAACAATCCCATTCCATTTCTGCTGTACCAGGTGATTGACCGACCTGATACGCCCAGCTATAAGCTGTTGTATTTAAATCAGTCTGCCAGGGAACATTTCCCGGCAATCTTTATTGAAGATACGTTGTCTACAGATGAGAAGCCTCAGCAAAGAGACTGCCTTTTGCATACCCTTCGTTCCGGTCAGGTAAAGCGGAAAACCATATGCGATGAAGAAACGGGACAGCTGTTGGATTGGACCGTTTACCCGGATGGCAACCACTTGGTGGCAGCAATGGTGCACAATATTACGAAGCCGGTAGAGGAGCAGACGGAAATTTCCCGGGAGCTAATAGAAACACAGCTTAAATTAGAGGCTGTCCAGAAAGCCAATCAGGCAAAAACAGAATTCCTGTCCCGTATGAGTCATGACTTAAGAACACCAATGAATGGTATTTTAGGATTAATTGACCTGGCGCAGGACTGTAATGATATGAATGAAATAAAAGAAAATCTGGCACAAATGAAGCTGTCAGGTCGTTACCTTTTGAACCTTATGAATGATACCTTAGATATTAGCAAGATTGAAGCTGGAAAAATGGAGCTTCATGAAAAGCCTGCCAATAGCAACGATATTATGCAGAATATCTTGGGAAATGCCCACTTGATGGCAGGAAGCAAGGGCGTGCAGCTGAAGGTTATCATTCCACCGATTGCAAAGGAGGATTGGCGTCCAATTATTGTAGATGCCGCTAGATTAGAACAGGTGTTAATGAATCTAATCTCCAATGCAATTAAATATACCCCGGAAAATGGTATGGTGGAATTGGATATGAAGACCATCTCAATTACCCCGGAAGAGGTAGTAGATCAATACATCATACGAGATAATGGCATTGGTATGAGTGAAGAATTCCTTACAAAGGTATTTGAACCATTTACACAGGAGAATCGAATTTACACCAATCGTCAGAATGGAACCGGATTAGGACTGACCATTGTTAAGCAGTTAGTGGATTTAATGGGCGGCCAGATTTCTATAAGCAGCCAGGTGGGCAAGGGGACAGAGGTAACTCTGCAAATGCATTATAAGGTATATCACGGTGAATTAGAACAGAAGACCCCACTGCCTAAGGATGCGTTATTGAATAAGCGAATCTTATTATGTGAGGACCATCCGTTAAACGCAGAAATTGCCGGTAAGCTTTTAGAAAAGGTGGGAGCCAAAACAGACCAGGCCAGTGATGGCAGTATTGGTTTGCGCATGTTTGAGGCTTCCGAGGAAGGGTATTATGATGCCATTCTTATGGATGTTCGTATGCCAGTGATGGATGGCTTAGAGGCAACCAGGCAGATTCGTAAATGTGGCAAAAAGTATGCTACAACAATTCCTATTATTGCTATGACAGCAAATGCATTTGATGAAGATATAGAGCGTTGCCTTATGGCAGGCATGGATGCACATCTGGTGAAACCAGTGGAGCCGGCCCTTTTGTATAAAACAATTGCAGAACAAATACGCAGACGAGTATAAAACAACAGCAGATGAAGTTTGTTGTTTTCTATTCACAAAAGTTTCAAAGTGTAGTAAGATAGTCGAGGTTTGAAAAAACCTCGACTATTTTAGATGAAAATAAGAAGATATTCCAGGAGGAAATAAACATGAGCATTCGCATTATTACAGATTCGGCATCCGATATTGAACAGAATAAGTATGAAGGATTAACCATTATACCATTAGGCATCAGCTTTGGAGACATGCAATACCAGGATGGGATTAATTTATCCCATAAAGAATTCTATGAACTGTTAATTGAGCAGGAAGAGCTGCCAAAAACCAGTCAGGTGGCACCTTTTGCTTTTGAAGAGGCCTATGAGAAGGTGAAAGCGGCAGGAGACGAAGCAATTGTTATTACCCTGTCTTCTAAGCTGTCCGGCACCAATCAAAGTGCAAATATTGCGTTGGATGGATATGAGGACTGCATTCACATTGTGGACAGCTTAAATGTATGCGTTGGTCAGCAGATTTTGGTTCTGCTGGCACTTCGTCTGGTAGAACAGGGGCTGGGTGTACAGGAGATTATTGCAAAGCTGGAGGAAGAAAAGAAGAACATCCGTGTTCTTGCATTGTTTGATACCCTGGAATACCTTCGCAAAGGGGGAAGAGTTTCTAATCTGGCAGGAGTAATGGGAAATGCACTGGCCATTAAACCGGTGATTGCAGTAGTAGATGGGGAAATTGCTGTCTTAGGAAAAGCACGAGGCTCTAAGAACGGAAATAATATGTTGACCAAGCAGATTCAGGAAGCAGGAGGCATTCGCTTCGATATGCCATTGAGCCTGGGATATTCCGGATTAAGCGATGCACTGCTTCAGAAATATGTGGCAGATCATGAATTCTTATGGGTAGGTAAGACAGAAGAATTGCCAGTTACTCTGGTTGGCGGAGCGATTGGAACCCATGCAGGTCCTGGTGCGATTGCTATTGGATATTTTGCATAACATCATGAAAAATTAGGCTTGTTCAAATCCCACCACCCGATGTTCTTTGCGATAGTGAGTAGGGGACATTCCATATGCTTTACGAAAATATTCACTAAAGCGGCTCTGGGAATGAAAGCACAGATATTCTGCAATATCCCCCATGGACAGCTGGGAGAATTGCAGCATATTGCAGGCTGCCTCTAGACGTTGTGATAATACATATTGCTGGATGGTTTCACCGGTTTGCTGAGAGAACAGGCGGGACAGATAGGATTCGCTAATCCCCAGGGATTCTGAGATTTCACCAATCTGAAATTTAATATGAATATGACGGGAAACAAAATCTTTGCATTGTTCAATGTAAAGATTTTGTTTTTTTTCGTTTTTTGTGCGAGCTACCTGAGAAGAGAATGCATTCATGGCAGCACTGCCAATATGATAAAAATCTTCGATGGTTTTGCGATGATCCATGGAGACAGCGGTGGCAGCGGCGGCAATCTCCTGGAGATATACATCACACATTTTATAAGCAGTATAGGGTGGAACACCTCCCCGGATAGCAGCTCTTGCGGATAATGTAACGGCACTGACAATAAGATATTCTGCCTGCTTGGAATCATTGGTGGAAAGGGTTCCCACATGGGAAAGCATTTCATTGGCAGAGCTGCCATATGCCATAGCGTCCTTTGTTAAATCTACCGCGTAGGTTCCCTGTTCAATCTGACGAAAAATCTCCTCCTCGAAGGCATAGGGATATAGGGTATGCTCAGACAAAGAGGTATCTAACAGATACTGAGTCATATCTCCCGTAAATTGGTTAGGTAAAGGCAGATGAGAGTTATGCATAGAAGGCTCCTTCTTATGATACTTGTTATGTGTTATGTTGTTATGTGTCCTATTATACAACAAATATTGTATAAAAACATCAAATAATGGATAACTCAATTCTTTTATGCAGGCTATAATAAGATTATAAAAAAAGCAGACAAAGAAAGGATGAGCCATATGACAAAACCAAGTATCATTCCACAACCTGAGAAAATCCAAATGGAGGAAGGCATCTCTTATTATGATGCCAAGATACCACCGGAAAAAATACAAAATGCTGAAATAGGAAAAGAGGGATATATTCTAACCATCAAGAAGGAAGGCATTGAAATTCAAGCCAGTGATGATGCAGGCTTCTTCTATGGTATCCAGACCTTAGAACAGTTAGCAGTCCAATATAACAACGAAATTCCCTGTATGATTATAAAAGATGCTCCAAAGTATCCATACCGAAGCTTTCATCTAGACTCTGCCAGACATTTTATTCCAATAGAGGAGCTGAAGAAAAATATTGCCTGCGCGTCAGCCTTTAAATTAAATCATTTTCACTGGCACTTCTCTGATGATCAGGGCTATCGGATAGAATCCAAAGTGTTCCCATTGCTAACAGAGATTAGTTCTAAGCGGTGTGGCGATTATTTTGGAAGCAATAAGGAGGAGAGGGAGGAACAGCATTATTATACCCAGCAGCAGGTAAAGGAGATTGTACAGTTTGCAGCAGACCATTACATAGAGGTGGTTCCGGAGATTGATATGCCAGGACATGTAACGGCAATTTTGGCTGCATATCCACAGCTTTCCTGTGAAGAAACCAAGCTTTCTGTTGCAACCAGAGAAGGTATTTATTCAGATATTTTGTGTGCAGGTAAGGATGAGGTATATTCCTTTATGGAGAAGCTGTTAGAAGAATTAATCCAGCTGTTTCCAGGGACATATTTTCATATTGGTGGAGATGAGACACCAAAGAGTAAGTGGAAGACCTGTGCCTGTTGTCAGAAGAAAATGCAGGAGGAAGGTTTGGAAAATGAGCAGCAGCTTCAGGGATATATGCAAAATCGCATCGCCAGCTTTCTTAAGAGTAAGGGAAAGACAGCGATTGCCTGGAATGAGGCAGCCTTAGGAGAAAATCTGGATACGGATATTGTTCTACAGCTGTGGAATGATGATCCTAAGGATCCGGCCATGAAGGCCTTTAAACAGGTGGACGAAAACGGAAAACCCACAGGCCCAAATCAGGGAATCGGTGCCAGGTTTATGAAAGCGGGAGGACGGGTAATATCTTCTAATATGTTAAATTCCTATTGTGATTATCCCCATGCATTTGTAAAAGCGAAGAATATTTATGAGACAGATATTCTGCCACAGAAATGTGATGAGATCGCAGATGCAAGAGCAAGGGTATTAGGTGGAGAAGCTCTATGCTGGACAGAACATATTCGTACCCCACAGCAGTTAGAATATATGATTTGGCCCCGCTTCGCAGCCAAGGCTGACAACCTGTGGAGTCAGGATGCCAATAAGGAGTTCAAGGAATTTACAGGACGCATGAAGGCATTATATCCTTTCTTTGCCAAGATGGGAATCCAGGCAGCGTCCATGAAGGAGTTTATTCCAGGACCAATCACCTCCGGAAAGCAGATGATGAATTTCTTGAAGAATCTTGGAGGAAATAATGCAGATGAATATGCCAAGGCAAATAAGGAAATCTAGTATCAGGACTGCACATACATGGAAGCAATCCTCTGGTTGCTTTTGAACTGGTTGTATGATATATTAATAAGTATAAAACAGACACAAAACCATAGAAAAAAAGAACCGTCTTATGAAGAAGGGCTTTTGATATTACGCTTAGCGGCGTTGTATGAAGAGCCCTTCTTTTTTTTATAAGTTATGGTTTTGGAACGAAAGGGGGTGATTTTATGCGGGTGAAGTATGGCAAGAATGAATATTTAATAGAATAGACAATGAATGGAATAAAAAATAAGGAGGAAACAAAATAGTATGGAACAGGTAATTGTAAACAAACGGGAAGGGTTAGAGAAACCTAAAAAAATCAGAAGAGAAGGTAAGGTGCCGGGAAATGTATTCGGAAAATCTCTTCCAGAAACAATACTGATTCAGATGGAGGAAGGAACGGCACGTAAATTAATTAGGACAAAGCGGGAGGGAAGTAAGCTTCTGTTAAATATAGATGGACAGCATATTCCGGTCCAAATCAAGGAAAAAACCATGGATGTGGTTACCGGGGAAATTATGCATATCAGCTTTCAGGCATTGGAGGATAAGAGCAAGGTAAACAGTGTGATTCACATTTTCTTAAAGAACCATGAGAAGTTCACAGGCCAGTTAGAGAAGCTGTGTATGGAGATTCCCTATGCATCCTATCCAGACGATATGATTGATACTATTACCATAGACGGGGATAACTTCAAAACAGGAGACATTTTGAAGGTGCAGGATATTCCAGAATTAATGAGTGAGAAAATTGAATTACAGATAGACGTTGAGGAGATTGTGTTGCGTGTGAATGCAAAACGAAGAAATGTACAGGTGCAGCAGGAGGAATAAGCAATGAATCTATTGGGGCAAGAGGTAAAACATAATAAATATGGAATGGGAAATATTGTGGAATTTCAGGAACGTAGAATCACAGTGGAATTTCAGGAGGGAATTAAGCAGTTTGCATTCCCAGATGCTTTTGCCAGCTTCCTGGAAATGAAGGATGCCAAGCTATGCCGGGAAATTAAGAAAATAAGAAAAGAGCAAGATAAAAAGATTCTTGCCCAAAAAGAACGCAAAGACCAGGAAAATCAATTGCGGATTCGCATGCTTACCATGAAAATTCAGGATAAATCCCAGGTGGCCTACAACATACCGGAGGATAAGATACACAACAACCGTGGGTATCTTGATACGGGAATGGTGTTAACCGGGAAGGATCGAGGCACCCCAAGAGTGCCTCGGAATATTCAGCCCAATACAGGAATTCTTCTGACCCAGCAGAAAGAGGGGCATCGCTATATTTATGGTCTTGCTATGGCAGATCAATTTTTCTGGGGCAATGAGTGTGTGGATGGCAAGATATTACTGCATTCTGAGTATCAGGTGATTCTTGCAGAGGAACACCGCATTTCCTTTTGGGATTATTTTAAGAAGGAAGAGGCAAAATCTGATTGGGGCAGCATCCCCTTTAAATATTTTCAGCTGCAAACCATGGAGGATTTGTTGTATGAATTATGGGTAAATGCAATGGATACTCACCAGGAGGAAGAATTAGCAGAATTCTATCGCTATTTTTGTCAGGTAAATCGTATTTCTACCAGACCTCTTCATGAAGATATGGAAATGAATCGGTAGCATTTTCCTTTGCCTTGTGCTAATTTATATATAGAAAAAAGAGAAAGGCAGACGAAGGATGAAATTAACCATGTTGGGTACAGGCAATGCCCTGGTGACCAAATGCTACAATACCTGTTTTGTAATTGAAAATCAGCAGGAGGAAAAAGAAAACCGGTATCTTTTAGTAGATGGAGGCGGTGGAAATGAAATTCTTACCAGGCTGGAGAAAGCAGGAATGGACTGGAAGGATATGCATCATATCTTTGTAACCCATAAGCATATCGATCACCTTCTGGGAATTATCTGGATGATGCGAATGATTACCCAGAATATGAAGCAGGGAAGTTATGAGGGGGATGCATACATATATGCTCATGAGGAAGTAATCTTGTTGTTGCAGGATATGGCAGGCAAGCTTCTACAGTCCAAGGAGGTGTCCTACATTGGATCACGTTTTCATATGATTACGGTAGAAGACCAGGAGCAGATATCCATGCTGGGAAGGCCAATCACCTTCTTCGACATTCATTCCACCAAGGCAAAGCAGTTTGGATTCTCCATGACATTAGAGGGGGATAGTAAGCTAACCTGTTGTGGGGATGAGCCTTATAACGATAGCGAATATAAGTATGCCTATGGAAGTAAATGGTTATTACATGAAGCGTTTTGTCTGTATGGGCAGGCAGATATCTTTCATCCCTATGAAAAACACCATTCTACGGTGAAGGATGCCTGTGAATTAGCAGAACAGTTAAAGGTAGAGAATCTGCTGCTGTATCATACCGAGGATCGAAATATAGAGCATCGGAAAGTGCTGTATGAAAAGGAAGGACAGCAGTATTACCATGGCAACTTATATGTGCCGGAAGATTTAGAAGAAATTATATTGTAATATGTAAACAAAGCCATGGATTTGCTCCATGGCTTTGTTTCATGTAATACTTCCCAAGGAAGCGTTGCATGGAATTATCTACCCAGGCATTTACGGATCAATGCCATGATGTCACAGTTATTGAAAAATGTATAACACATTGCTGTATCCTCCTTTTTTGTATTTGTCTTAGCTAAGCACAAAAGAATTGTAACAACTTTGTAACAATTTTGCCATAGGAGATTATTGGAAATGATTTGTTTGGAACCATATTTTATCATTTATGAAACCTGATATGACAAAATGCAGCAATATGTGACGAGATACTTGATATCGTGTGTGATTAAGGTAAAATGTAAGATATAGAAAAATTTCCAGAGAAGAGGTGGCTTATGGATAAGAAAATGAAAGTGGCAGTGATTGGAAGTGGTCAAATCAGTGAAATTTATCTTACCAATATGATTCAACGATTTCCAGTGCTGGATGTCATAGCATGTTGTTCCCTTCATGGAGAGAATGCCAAGAAGCGGGCGAAGCAGTTTGGAATTCGCTACATGACCTACGAAGAGGTGAAACAGGATACTACGATCCAAATGGTGGTGAATCTCACGCCCACCATGGCACATTATGACATTATTAAGGATATGCTGTTAGCCGGAAAACATGTGTATACAGAGAAGGTGATTTGTGCTACCTTTCAACAGGCAGCAGAGATTCAAAAGCTTGCTAATGAAAAGGGCTTGCGAGTGGGCTGCGCACCAGATACATTTCTTGGAGCGGCTATCCAGACGGGAGCAAAGGCGATTGCAGAAGGAAGAATTGGTCAGATTACATCGGTGTCTGCCATGATGAATCGTAATGCACAATTGGGCTATATACCAGGGAGATTTACCACACAAAAGGGTGGTGGCATAGGATATGATATGGGAATCTATTATGTGACCGCACTTCTGTCTCTGGTAGGCCCCGCTAAACAGGTTAGCGGACTGATTCTTCCAGCAGGTGACCAGGTTTGCATTCGTCCAGACAGTGGTCATGTGGGAGAAATGGTGCATGTGGAAAATGAGAATGTGATGATGGCTACGATTTTATTTGAAAATGGTGTGGCAGGAACGTTACATTTTAACGGACGCAGCATTTATCCGGAAAATCCCATGATTACCGTGATGGGAACCAAAGGAATTCTATATCTACCAGACCCCAATCAGTTTGGTGGCAGCGTGAAGCTGCTTACAGCTATGAGCATGGAAAATCGCAATCCTCAGGTAGAAGAACTGGAGCTGCTGCCAGATTATCAGGACAATTCCAGAGGAGTTGGGGTGGCTGATATGGCACAGGCAATTTTGGAGCATCGTCCACACCGGGCCAGTCTGGAAATGGGGGTTCATGGTCTGGAACTGATTTCCCTGGTGGAGAAAAGCTCTGTGACAGGGGTAGCACAGAAGCTGACAACTACATTTTAACAAGCCTGATGCGATAGAACTTGTGCTACGAAGGGGGACAAGGAATGAATACAATGTTAATTCTTAGTTTGATATCGGCATGTGGACTGATTTTCTTTTTCCTGCTGTATCACCATAATCCAACCTCGTTATTCAATGGCTTTGTTTTTGATTGCGAATTGGGATTTATTCTGTTGACTTTAATTTATGCCCTGCTGTTATCAAAATTGAATTTACTTGGACAGATTTTGTTGTTTGGGGCATTGGCCATTGCGGCGTTGATTCTTCTGGGCGGCATCTGGATTTTTATCGGATTTCTTCTGGTAAATGCCATTCAGGTATTTAAACGAGAACGCCATACGCTGCAGAATATGCTTTCTATGCTTGTGGGATTGGGGCTGGTGATTCAGATTGTTTTATTATTTGTTGCCAGAAGCTGGCTGGAAAATCCGATTTTCCTATTAACGGTGGGATTCCTCTTTATTATTGAGGGATGGATTGCACTTACGTCCATATGTTTTGTGACCATAAGCTGGTTATGCAGGGCAGATCGCCCGAGATTAGGCTGTGATTATGTGATTGTTTTGGGCGCAGGGCTGCTTCGAGGAGATGAAGTTTCTCCTCTTTTGGCGGGAAGGATTGACTGTGGAATTAAATTCTACCAGAAGGCGGTGGGGAAAAACAAGAAAATGAAACTGATTTTCTCCGGTGGACAGGGACCGGATGAGAAGGTTCCAGAGGCAAGAGCAATGAGAGATTACGCAATTGCCCATGGGGTACCGGCACAGGATATTCTTACAGAGGAGCGAAGCAGGAATACACAAGAGAATTTCCGATATTCCAAGGCGCTGATGGAGGAAGATGCAGCAGGAAGAAAATATAAGAGTGCTTATGTTACCAGTGATTATCATGTGCTACGGGGAAGGATGATTGCCAGAAAAGAGGGGCTGCCTAAAACCAAGGGCTTGGGAAGCCGTACTGCAGCTTATTATGTTACCAATGCCATGATTCGAGAATATGTAGCCGTCATGCTTAGCAATAAGAAAAGTAATCTGACGCTGTTGGGCATTTTAGCTATATGCTATGCGTTCAGTGTTTGGATGGTAACAGTATTACGATAACAGCAATATTAACATGCAAAGTAAAAAAGGGGGAAAAAGCATGGAAACAAAAGGAAAAATAACAACAGGGGACATTATTGCAGTATATTTGATTTTGGGTATTTTGGTGGCCGTGGGTTCTTTTAGCGACTTTAATATCTCATCCCATTTGTATAATGAACAGAATGCATTTGGCATATTCTTCTGTGCATATGGGGAACGGCCGATGGATTGGGCAGAAGCAGCCATCGGTGCAATGCTGATCGTGGGACATAATCGTGAGAAAAAAGGATGGGGAATCTTACAGATAATGCTGGGAATCCTGTTTTCTACAGCAGCAGTAGCATCCTCGATTATGATGCCCCTAAACTATTTTGGAAGATCAGATATTAACAACGTAACCATACCAGTATGTATTGGGGCACTTGCAGTCAATGCAGTCATTTTTCTTCTGGTTGCAAAAATGCTGGATGGTGCAAAGCATGAAGATGTTATAAGAATGGTTTGGACGTTTTTTGCAGTCATTATTCTTACTACGCTAGTCATTAATCTAATTAAAAGTCCTTGGGAACGTCCAAGAATGCGGTTAATCAGCAATCAGGATGATGTAGTATTTCAGCCCTGGTGGCATATTGGCGGCACAATAAAGGAGACTTTGGTGGCGAAAGGGGTAAGTAGCGACGAATTTAAGTCCTTCCCATCAGGACATACAGCAAATGCAGCAAATATTCTCCTGTTTTCTTTATTACCATACTTAAATCATAAATTATGGAAGAATCAGCGGCTGATTTTCTGGATGGGAATATTATTTGCAGTTTTGGTAGCATTTTCAAGAATCATTATGGGAGCACATTTCTTAACAGATGTATCCTTTGGATTCCTAATCAGCTTCACCATCTATGTGATTGCAGGAAAGCTGTTGGAACAAAAGCAAAAGAAGTAAAAAAACAAAATTGAAAGAGGAAAGAAGATGAGTGTATTAAATGTAGAAAATCTGAACCATGGTTTTGGCGACCGGACGATTCTAAAGAATGTGAACTTTCGCCTGCTTAAGGGGGAACACGTAGGGTTTGTAGGAGCCAATGGGGAAGGTAAGTCTACCTTTATGAATATTATTACAGGGAAACAGCTTCCGGATGGAGGAAAGGTGGAATGGTCCAAAAATGTGCGTGTGGGTTATCTAGACCAGCATACGGTTCTTAAGAAGGGACAGACCATTGAAGAGGTTCTGAAGACAGCATTTTCTTATTTATTTGATTTGGAAGAGAAGATGAATGTGATTTGTGATTCTATGGGAGATGCCACTGAGTCTGAATTGAATGAAATGATGGAGGAGTTAGGTGAAATTCAGGGAATCTTAGATTCTCATGATTTCTATATTATTGACTCCAAGGTGGAGGAAGTGGCACGGGCACTGGGACTATTAGACCTGGGGCTGGACAAAGATGTTACAGATTTAAGCGGCGGGCAGCGAACCAAGGTGCTGTTGGCGAAGCTGTTGCTGGAAAAACCGGATATTCTCTTATTAGATGAACCAACCAATTATTTGGAGGAGTCTCATATAGAATGGCTCAAACGATATCTGCAGGAATATGAGAATGCATTTATTCTCATTTCCCATGATATTCCATTTCTGAACAGTGTTATTAATTTAATCTATCATCTGGAAAATGGAGAATTTACCAGGTATGTAGGCGATTACGACAACTTCATGCAGGTATACGAAATGAAGAAGGCTCAAGTGGAGGCGGCTTATCGGAAACAGCAGCAGGAAATCGGAGAGCTGAAGGATTTTGTTGCCAGAAATAAAGCACGGGTAGCCACTAGAAATATGGCCATGTCTCGTCAAAAGAAATTAGATAAGATGGATATTATAGAACTGGATCGGGAGAAACCAAAGCCGGAATTTGTGTTCCGTGAGGCAAGGACCGCAGGAAAATATATATTTGAAACAGAGGATTTGGTGATTGGATATGAGGAATCCTTGTCCTGCCCTTTGAACCTTACCATGGAACGTGGACAGAAAATTGTGCTTACCGGGGCAAATGGTATTGGAAAGACAACATTGTTAAAAAGCATTATGGGATATATCAAGCCTCTAAGTGGACGCTCCATTCTAGGAGATTACCTTTATCCGGGATATTTTCAGCAAGAGAAAAAATATGATACCAACATTAGCTGTATTCAGGAATTATGGGATGAATTCCCGGGAATGACCCAGTACGAGGTGCGTTCCGCGCTTGCTAAATGTGGATTAATGACCAAGCACATCGAGAGTCTCATGAAGGTATTAAGTGGAGGGGAACAGGCTAAGGTACGCTTGTGTAAATTAATCAACCATGAGACCAATCTGCTGTTATTAGACGAGCCAACCAATCATCTAGACGTAGATGCCAAGGATGAATTGAAAAGGGCACTGATGGATTATCGGGGAAGTATTCTTTTGATTTGCCATGAACCTGAGTTCTATGAAGATATTGCAACTGATGTATGGAACTGTGAAACGTGGACAACCAGGGAAGTATAAGTGATGCTTCCGATAAAAGCATTGCAAGGGAGAAAAAGAAGATGGCAGGGAAAAAAGAACGAGTATATCACTATGTAAATCTACATAAAGCGGAAATCCTGATTCTGCTCATGGTCTTTGTGCTGGGAGGAATTTTTGGATTTATTTATGAGGAATTCTTCTATCGCATTGACTTGGGATATTTTGTGAAACGAGGAACTACCTTTGGTCCTTGGATTCCCATTTATGGATTTGGTGCAGTCTTAATTATTCTGGCAATCAACCGAGAGAAGCAGCATCCGGTAAAGGTCTTTCTCATAGCAGCAGGTGTTTCCGGTGTGCTGGAATATTTCACAGGCTATTTCCTGTTGCATTTCCTGGGGGTACGCCTATGGGATTATAATACCGAAATATGGAACTGGATGAATGTAGGAGGATTTATCTGCCTGCGTTCCGTGGGATTTTTCGGAATATCAGCCATATTGCTGCGATATGTTATCTATCCTAGATGCGAAGAATTCATAGACCACAGCAAGCCTAAAATCTCCAAGCTGGTAGTAGCCATTCCAGCCGCCTTATTTGTAGCAGACATATTAGTAAGCCTAATGTACCACAGCATCCACAGGTAAGAAGCAGGTCTAATCTACCCTGGAATGTTTACAGATAAAAGCAAGTCCATAATCCCGCGAAGTCGGTAAAAGTAAGTCCCCATACCTCCCGGGGGGCAGTAGTATTGCAGGGGCAAACCTTGTAAGTACATCAGCACTTACTAAGCAGTATGGCAATAGCCATGCTGCGAAGTTAGTACTGCTATGTACTTACCAGAGCGAAAGCGAGTTTGCACCGTAATACTGCTGCCCCCCGGGAGGTATGGGGACGAGCCCCTTACCTAATAAATCATTTTTTCTTATGTAAATATCTAACAATCAGTAATATAATTCCTCCAATTACAACACAGGAGACACCAATAATCCAGAAAATATATGCTGAGCCATCATGAGCCAGCGATAAGGTCCAGATAGTTGCACCATCTTCAGTAGTGCCAGTTGCCTCTATTTTTCGGATTTGTGTGGTGTCCAGATTAAAGGCCGGACGTGCACATGTAAGAAAATCAGCAGAGAAACCTGTTTGGGCATTTACAGGAAAATCCATAATACTTCCATTTACAAAAACCATACCCACATCCAGCGGAAAAGTGGGAGAATGAGGAGAGCGAAGCCACCACATGCCATCCGTTCCATTAAGAGATGCAGTTCGTGTATCAGCATTTGTAAATCCATAGTCAGGATTATTTGCTTCTTCTGCTGATAATAGAAATAGCTGGTCTCCATTCAGTACATTTTCCGCCGGATCAAAATCAACCGTAGTAGACCTGCTCCCCAAAAGGACTGGTACACAATATGCATCATCAGACTTGGTTGTTTTTATCATGGCAAGCTGTTCACTTTTGGAAAAATGTGATGTGGCAAATTCTGTACACCAGGTCTTTATATCACTAGCTTGGTAATCCAGCACATCTGGGTGCTGGGTGGCATAGGATTTACCCTTGTCGTTAAAAGAGACTACAATATCATCACCAATATCTTTATAGAGCATTCCGGTTTTAGCATCCGTTCCAATTAAATCTTTGGAAATTAGGAACATTCCAGTTTCTCCGGTGTTGGTATGTGATGCATCCAATACCTGCCATTGTGCAGTAAAACCAATCGAGTCATCAGCATTACCGAAGCATACAATATCTCCCTGTTTCATATCCTCCGTAGTTGCAGCCTGAACCATCATAGAAGGAAGTATCCCTGCAAAAAGAAATGTAACGGTTCCAATTTTGCAAAGAAGTTTCTTGCTGTTGAAGCATCTTTTCATCATTCTGTCATTCCCCTTTCATAAACTGTTTATATCTTTATTATACAAGGCAGAAAAAGAAGAACAAGAAACAAAATGCAACAAATTGTTGCACATTATATTATGGGGGGAATATACTGAAAACGTGATTAGTCTTTCATTCATTTTTATGACAGTCATGATAGAGTGGATGGAAGTAGACAGTGAACGGAAGGGGAAGAAAAAAGTGAAGGATGAACAAAATGTATCTGAAAGAAATCAAGGGTATCAAAAATCTGAAAACCAGATTTTTGAAGCTTTTTTTCAAATTCTAGATGAAAAATGTTTTGATAAGATAACAGTGTCGGAGATTATCAAAAGGGCTAAAATTAATCGTTCTACCTTTTATCGACATTTTCAGGACAAATATGCCATTTTAGATAGAATTCAGCAACAGGCAATCCCAATTACTAATTTATTGTTGGCACCTTATATGGTGGAAGAGAAATCTCTTTTCGATATCCTTTTTTCCTCGGATTATCTGGAGAAGCATTTTCCAACAGAATATAAAAAAGCATTTTTACAATTAGTGGAAATTAGAACCTTGAATTTTGATATAACAGAAATGATTCATCAGGGATTTGCACAATCTTATATTCCGGAGAAAAGCTCACCAAACCCAGAATTGGAAAGAGAACTTTTCGCTGATATTGCGGTGAAAATGCTTCTTTATAAAATAGATGATAATAAGAGGTTTTCAGAAAAAGGCCTTGAGATTATTGAGTCACTGTATCAGAATTTAAGAAGGGGACGTTACACTTAATCGCCCCCAGGTCCATCCTTACGTGGTCGACTAGATTCTGGAAGTGGCTCTACAGAATCCTTGTCATTTCCGGACAAATCAATTTCTGGAATATACCATCATCATAAGAATCCTTCATTGAGTTATTGCTGGTTGCGAAATTTTTATCTTTCTTTTCCATGATACACCGTCCTTTCCACCACAGTATGTGTGATTGTATAAAAAATATGCATGATAATTGAAGCTAGTCGCATATTTAGGTGACGGAGTAATCCAAGAAGGGCGTTAACAGAGAATCCCCTGAAAGCCAGTAAAATCGAGGCTCTCAGGGGATTCCCTTTACATATATTTCTGCACAAAAAATGCAGGAGATGGGACTTGAACCCACACGATATTGCTACCACAGGCACCTGAAGCCTGCGCGTCTGCCAATTCCGCCACTCCTGCACGCAAGAAATATAATATCGAATTTCAAGACAAAAGTCAATAAGAAAAATGATTTTATTTTATTATGCGATAAAGAATCTAAATTCAAAAATATTTCCAAAATCCGTTGACATTCCCTGGGACTTTTGTTATTATTTTAAAGTCGTCGTAAGACATATCAGACAAATGCGGAAGTGTCGGAACTGGCAGACGAGCAAGACTAAGGATCTTGTAAGCATTGCGCTTGTGTGGGTTCAAGTCCCATCTTCCGCATTACCAAAGGAGGGGAACAATTTGGTCTCTTCCTTTTTCTATGCACAAAGGAGAAAGAAGATTACAATATGAAGGATTATATTACAACTTATTCTAAAGTACATTTTGAAATTGATGAACCGAAGATAGCACAGATTAATCTGCAGGATGTGGCACATGCTTTGTCCATGCTTGCCAGGGCAAATGGTCATCTCCCTAAATTTTATTCTGTAGCACAGCACAGTTTGGCTTGTACCATTGAAGCCATGGAGCGAAATTACTCCATGAAGGTGGTTTTAGGATGTCTGCTTCACGATGGAAGCGAAGCATATCTGTGCGATATTACCCGTCCGGTGAAGCAGCACCTGGATTATTATCTGGTTCGGGAAAAGAAGATTCAAAATATGATTTTTGAGAAATTAATCGGAGAGCCGTTGAATAGTGAGGAGCTGGCACTGATACATGAAGTGGATGATGCCATGCTTTTTGCAGAGTTTAAGTATTATCTGGGAGAACAGTTGGAAATGGAGCATACGCCACTGGTTACCCGCCCTGTCTTTGTTACTCGTCCTTTTGATGACGTTGAGGAGGAGTTCCTATCAATGTATTACAGAGTATCAGCACTGCTTCATTAAGGGTACAGGCAGTATGTAACAAGCCATGTAAAATTACAAAAAAGTACGATCTTCAAAATTTTTAAATTATTTTAGAAATTTTGAAGATTTTTTTGTTTCTATACGTTATAGTTAATGTAAGACAAAAACAAACGAAGGAGGTGGGTAAAAATCGACGGCAAAAAGAAAATTGAAGATCTTGTTGGGGAATATACCAATCTGGTATTTTCCATCTGTCTGAAAATGACAGGAGATTATTTTGCAGCAGAAGATCTTACGCAGGAAACATTTTTATCCGCCTATCAGCACATGGATGGTTTTACAGGAGACCAGTGGAAGGCCTGGATATGCAGAATTGCTTCCAATCTGTGTATCGACTATCGAAGGCAGGCAGCAAGGCGAATGATTCCCACCGAAGATGAGGTGTTTGAGACACAGGTGAGTCAGGAAGAGGACCCACTTGATCAGTTCTTAAATCAAGAGGTTATGGAGGAAATGGAAGCCAAATGTGCCAGCCTGAAGCCTCCCTATGATCATATCGCCAGGTTGTACTTCTGCAGAAATAAAACTGCAGATGAAATTGCAGAAGCAGAAAATAAAAACAAGAAAACCATCCAAACCCAGATATACCGAGCCAGGGAAATGCTGAAAAAAGAATGCAGAAAGGAGCGTGGAGTGTTTGAAGGATACATATCTAAGTGATGAAGAATTACTGCAACTAATGGAACAGGTAGAGACAGAAGAATTAGTAGAAGCACCGGAGTATCTTGCAGAAAATATTATGAAGCAGGTAGAAAAATCCCAATCCAAGGCACAGATATTGTCTTATAACAGGGAGATAAGAGAACCTGAACTTCAGACGAAAAAGAAACCTCCGCGGAACAAGAGAAAGGAGCTGGTGGCATATGGATTTAAGGTTATGCTTTCAGCTGCCGCATCCATTGCAATTCTTTTGGCAATTCCAGCAGCCCAGGGAGGCAGTCAGACAGGAGCGTTGAACTCACAGAATACACAGGTTGTTCAAGAAAAGGACACAGACAGTAGGCCGGTAAGTAATGCCCTTAGCTCTATTAATAAAGCAACCAGCAGCTTTTGCAATCTGTTGAATCAGTCATCTACAGACTATCTTACTAATCGCAAGCTGGAGAAAAGTAAAAATTAAAGAATAAGAAAACCAATATCAGGAGGAAAATAATCATGGTAAAAAAGAAAAGTAATTTTTGGACATTTATATTCTCATTTATGCCTGGAGCAGCAGAAATGTATATGGGATTCATGAAAATGGGCGTTAGCCTTATGACAGCATTTATAGCAATTTTAGCAATCAGCACTTTACTGGAGATCGGGCCGCTTCTTTTCCTGGCATTAGTAGTATGGTTCTATGGATTCTTCCATGCAAGAAATCTGGCACATTTAGATGAAATGGAATTACAGCAGGTAGAAGACCATTACCTGTTTGTAAATGAAGAATTTGATACCCAGAAGATTACCAGTAAATACAGAAAATTATTTGCAGCAGTTTTAATTCTCTTAGGAGTAGCTGTACTGTGGAATAATTTAATGAATTTCCTATACAGTATTCTTCCATCTAGTATTGCATACGACTATGTAAGGGAAGTAGGTTATGCAGTACCAAGACTGGCAGTAGCAGTTCTGGTGATTGTAATTGGAGTGAAGATGATTGCAGGGAAAAAGGAGGAACTAGAACATGACGAATCAAGTGATGACCAGCCAGAAGCTTAATGAAAATATAGCAGATAAAACACAGGAACATATCCACCTTAGTCAGCAAAAAGATAAGGAAAAGGAAAGGCGTGTTCATCGTGTGGGAGGTATTACCTTAGGTCTTATGCTGGTGGCGTTTGGAATTCTCTTTATTCTCCATATGATATTGCCCCAGATATCCTATGAATTCATCTTTCGTCTGTGGCCGTTGATTTTAATCAGCATGGGAATTGAGGTGCTGATAGGTAATATGAAAACAGGAGTAGAGATGAAATATGACAAGGGTTCTGTGTTTTTGTTAATCATCATGGCATTTTTCGCTATGTGTATGGCAGGAATGGAAGTATTGTTTCAAATCCCCTGGATACAGACTTATTTATAAAATATCGTGGTAGTAATACAAAGCAAACATTCATAAACAAAATAGCAAAAGCGGGCAGAGGCAAAGTGATCTTATATTTTGCCTCTGCCTTTTTATGCAGCATGTGTGGAATGTCGCGTAAATGTTCAATTATTCGCGAGAATTTGGAAATGTGGTAAAAATGTATATATATAAGTAAAAAAATATATATATCAATAAAAGATAACTTATTAAAATAAGAAATATCATTAGATACCTAAAATAAACAGGATAGAGAGGAAGATTGTTATGAGAAAAATTGTATCATGGAATGATAACTGGACCTTTACCAAGGAACAGGAGAGCTGTGAAGTTACCATCCCACATACCTGGAATGCTGCAGATGGTACTGACGGAGGAAATGACTACTGGAGAGGTACTGCAAGCTATACCAAGAAATTTGCCCGTCCAGAAATGACTGCAGAAGACGAAGTATGGATTGAGTTTGCAGGTGTTGCAATGTCCGCACAGGTTCTGTTAAATGGAGTAAGCTTAGCAGAGCATAAGGGAGGATATTCCACATTTCGTGTTAACCTTACCTCACAGCTTCAGGATGAGAATACCTTAGAGGTTCTAGTAGACAATTCCAAGAATGATCAGGTATATCCTCAGAAAGCTGATTTCACCTTTTATGGTGGAATTTACAGAGAGGTGAAGCTGATTACCGTTTCTAAGGCTCACTTTGAATTAGGATATTATGGTTCCAGTGCTGTGAAGGTTACTCCAGTGATGGAAGGAGAAGATGCAGCTGTTACCGTAGAAACCTGGCAGACGGCAGGAGAGAAGATTCAGGTGGTATGTGATGGCAATACATACGAGGCAGCAAACGAGAATGGAACAGCCAAAGTAAGCTTTACCATTTCTAATGCACATCTGTGGGATGGATTACAGGATCCATTTATGTATGATATGACAGTAAGTCTTGTAGCTGATGGTGCAGTAACAGATGAGATGACCACAAGCTTTGGATGTCGTAGCTTTAAGATTGACCCAGAGAAGGGATTTTTCTTAAATGGAAGAAGCTATCCATTATGTGGAGCAGCAAGACATCAGGATAGAGAAGGTCTTGGAAATGCATTAACAGCCAAAGAACATGAGGAAGATTTGGCAATTATGCTGGAAATGGGATGCAACTGCATTCGTCTGGCACATTATCAGCATGATTCCTATTTCTATGACCTGTGTGACCGTGCCGGCATGATTACCTGGGTTGAGATTCCTTATATTTCAGAGCATATGCCAACTGCCAATGACAATACCATTAGTCAGATGAAGGAATTGGTTGTTCAGAATTATAACCATCCAAGTATTGTATGCTGGGGCCTGTCCAACGAGATTACCAGTTCAGGCGGTGTTAATGATAACATGATTAATAATCATAAGGCATTAAATGATTTGTGTCACGAATTAGATCAGACCAGACCTACCACTATGGCACATGCCTTCATGTTAGAAACTGACAGCCCAATGGTTACCATTGCAGATGTATGTGGATACAATCTGTATTATGGCTGGTATTTGGGAGAATTGGCTGACAATGATACTTTCATGGACAACTTCCATAAGCAGCATCCGGATTATCCACTGGGCTTAACAGAGTATGGTGCAGATGCCAACCCACAGTATCAGAATCCACGCCCAGACAAGGGTGACTGGACCGAATCATATCAGGCAGTATATCATGAGCATTTGTTGAAAATGTGGAGTGAGCGTCCATATATCTGGATTATGTCCTGCTGGAATATGTTTGATTTCGGTGCAGATGGACGTAATGAAGGTGGTAAGCCAGGTCAGAATCAGAAGGGACTGGTAACCTTTGACCGTAAATTGAAGAAGGATGCATTTTATATTTACAAAGCATATTTAAGCCAGGACCCATTTGTACATCTGTGCGGAAGCAGATATGTAGACCGCCCAGAGGAAGAAACAGAAATCAAGGTATATACCAATCAGCCACAGGTTACACTTCTTGTCAATGGACAGGAGATAGAGACCAAGGCATGTGAAAAGGTGGCATGCTTCACTATTGCAAATGTTGGCAAGCAGACCATTGAAGCAGTTGCTGGAGATTTGAAGGATTCCATGACCATCCAGAAGGTAGAACAGGCTAATCCGGATTACAATGCCGGCGGCGGTGAAGTAGTAAACTGGTTTGACAAGGATGAGGAAGTAACCAGAGAAGGTTATTATTCTATTAAGGATTCTATGGGAGATATTAAGAAGAATCCTGCGGGAGCAGCAATGCTGGCTCGTATTATGGCAAAAGCAACAGAATCCTACGGCGATGTGGCCAAGAATGTGGAAATGCCTAAGGCAATGCAGGAAATGATGGATCGTGCCCCATTGGAAAGCATGTTAAAGCAGGCTGGAAAAGCAGTATCACCTCAGATGGTGAAGGAATTAAACCATGCGTTAAATCAGATTCCAAAGAACTAATACCATAGAAAAGAAACAGATAAGATAAAAGATAAGTGATACAGATAGAAAGAGAACCGGATTTTCGTAGACATGAAAATCTGGTTCTCTTTTTATCATATAAGCAGATGCAGTTATTATTTATTTCTCATAACGGAAGGCGTCATCCTTTACCTGAATGGTAATGGTATCACCTATATTTACAAGAATCATATCAAGAACCTTGGAGTACTTGGCATGATAGATATTTCCATTTTCATCAGAGATGTACAGATAGGTATCACCATCGATATCGATGTTTTCCCGATGGGTAACGGTTATGGTAAGCTCCTTATAGGAATCATCTCCGGTGGAATCGTCAGAATCGGTGACTTCACCACCCATGGTAGCAATATAATTATTAATACATTCATCCTGGGAAGAAGCAGTGACAACAATGTTATATTGTTCTACATTGACTGCGGCATACATTTTCACCAGACCAGAATCGTCCTTTAATACCATAATATAGGTTGGCATATTGTTGATATTTATTAAGGATGGGAAGGATGCAATATATCCCTTTTCCTGAATCTCTCCTTCCGCAGCAGCCATAGCGGAGAATTCATCAGCACCGGATGCCGGGATAAATAATGCTTCTTTGGTTCTTTCATTTACCATAAGGAATCCAATATTAGAGGAATCGGAATTGACAGAGGTGACACCAGTATAAATCCAAATATCGTTATCCTTGGCAATATATCCATAATCAGAATAGTAGGAGGAGTCCTCATCATCATTGGTAGAATACTGGGTTACTCTTTTACAGCCTGTCTGAGAGAATACGGAGTTCCAGAAACCGCCCTGGAGCATACCATAGTTATCATATTGTTCACAAATCATATTGCCATCCGCAACAAAATCTACCCAGTCGGGAATTTCTTCCATACTGTAACGATTCATGTCGCCGGTAACCGGGTCAATTACAATAACGCCGGTAACATCCTCTCCACCGAAAAGCCCAATGGTAGGAGAACTGGTTACTGCTACATAGTATGGGTTGCCCTCTTCATCAATTTCAAAATGATATCCGTAGATAATAGCAGTAGGATATGCAAATCGAATATGACGGTATAAATCTTTGGCAAAATAAGCAGAGGGAACGTATTTCATACCCTTGTCTAAAGCTACGTAATCCGCATCCATGGATACGGGGGATACCACTACGTATCCAGGTACACCTTCGCTCTTGTTCTTATTGTATTTCCAGAAGCTGGCGTAGGATAAAGGAGCAACCTTAACGGGGGCATTCTGATAATTCAGCTGAATATATTCACTGCTCACCTCGAACTGACTGACAACGGAGGACAGAGAACCCACCTCACGGTCTCCCAGCTTCTGGGCAGAGGCAGTATCCATAAGAGCAATGGAACTGGCTGCGTCTACGGTAGGAATAGCACTTTTGTCTGTCTCTTCGTTAATGTCTAGAAGAGAAGCATATGCGGAAGCGTGGAAGATGGTAGCGGAAGATATGCCGCCAATAATGCAGATGACAATAATGGCAATTACCGGTATAAATACCTTCATTGCAGCGGGGCCTGTGGTTGTAGCATGGGTTCCTGTATAAAGCAGGCCGAAGATAACTAAGCCAATGCCCAGCCAGACATAGAATTCCATAGACCGGCCATTGATGGCTGGAAGGAATACATAGAAGGATATCGCCCAAAAGACAATGGTACATATCATTGGTAATAAAATGCGTGTTGATTTCTTCATAGTGTTGTGTCTCCTTTTTAATGTGTGAGAGATAAAATAATAAGTCTATACTATCATACCATATAAAAGAAAATAATTGTTGCATATTGTTAATATATGGTATACTAAACATAATATATTTAGTATAAATGCTGAGAAACTAAGACAAAAGATGGAGGTAACAAAAATGAAAAGATGGGGAAGAACTACCATAGTACTTGGACTGATTGGAGCATTGACCATTGGATGCTGCGCTTGTGGAAGCAAGAAGGCACAGTCTCCTTTGGATCCGGAAAGCCCCACAACCATTACCCTATGGAATTATTACAATGGAGATCAGCAGACAGCCTTTGATGCATTGGTATCAGAATTCAATGACACAGAGGGAAGTGAGAAGGGAATTATCGTAGAATCTGTGAGCATGGGAACGATTGAAAATCTGGCAGACAGTCTGATTGCATCTTCCAATGGGGATGTAGGGTCACAGAAACTGCCAAATCTTGCTGCAGTGTATGGAGAGACCGCTTATATTATTAATCAGAAGGATAATCTGGTAGATTTAGACCAGTATTTCACAGAGGAGGAACTGGCTGATTATGTACCACAGTTTATTGAGGAGGGACGTCTTGTTGATAAGGGTTCCTTATATATGTTCCCCGTTTCTAAATCTACAGAGTGTTTTGCAGTAAATGAAACAGACTGGAAAGCATTTTCTGATGCAACAGGGGTTTCTATTGACAGCATAGACAGCTATGAAGCATTAACGGAAGCCGCTGAGAAGTATTACCAGTGGTCAGATGCCCTTACCCCGGATGTGGCAAATGATGGTAAGGCTCTGTATGGAAGAGATTCCATGGCAAACTATATTCTTGTAGGAAGTGCACAGCTGGGACACGATATGTTTACAGTTACAGAGGATGGCGTTCAGGTAGACCTGGATAAGGATACCTTCCGTACATTATGGGATAATTACTATGTTCCTTATATCAATGGATATTTTACTTCAGAATCAAATCATCGTTCTGAAGATATGAAGACAGGAACGGTTCTGGCAATGACTGGCTCCACCTCTGGTGTCAGCTACCTGCCTACAGAAGTTACAGATGCAAATGATGTAAGTCATGAAATTAAAATAGCAATTGAAAAACCTTTAAATTTTAAAAATGCCAAGGAGATTGCCGTTCAACAGGGTGCAGGTTATTGTGTATTAAAGGGAACAGAGCAGGAACAGTATGCATCTGCTGAATTCTTGAAATGGTTCACTTCTTCCGAACGTAATATTGAATTCTCAATGTCTAGTGGATACTCTGCAGTAACCATTGATGCAAATAAAGAAGATATGATTAAGAAGGATTTTGGTGATACCAATAATAATTCCAAACAGGAAAATATGTTAAATGCTCTGCTGGTAAGTGCAGACGTATATCTAAATGAGGAAACTTATACCACCAAACCGTTTGATGGCAGCAAGGATGTAAGAACGTATCTGGGAAATGTAATGCAGGATACGGCAGTAGCAGACAGAGCAGCTGTTGTGGAAGCTATGAAATCAGGCCAGTCCAGAGAAGAAGCCGTTGCAGAGTACACTTCCGATGCATATTTTGATGCATGGTATAACACATTATGCGATAACGTAAAAGGAATGGCAAAATAAATAGAATTACCAAAGAGAAGGGAAATAATGATTTTGAAAGCGAAAAAGCAGCATCAGAACTCGTTATTTAAAAAAATATTGATTCCTCTTGTAATCATTATGCTTTTTCAATCTATTTTATTCTTTGCCGGAACTTATTGGGGCGGAATTACCACTGCCATTCATAAGAATGCGGAGGATATTCTGAAGGAACGTGTGATTAATCAGGAAACAGGATTGGAAACCAGATTCGCAAACCAATGGACCAATTTTACGGTTCCGGCTAATAATATTCAGGCACTCTATCAGAATATAACAGAAAGCGGTAATGTTGCACTGTACCAAGATGAGGATAAGCAGAAACAGTTATTGCAGGAGAGCCGGGATACTATGGTTAAAATGCTTCGTGACAACGGAGTTACCGGTGTTTTTCTGGTGCTTAACAATGATGCAGATTATCATCAACGCCAGGAGGGAGAGTCACAGCAGAATTATGGACTGTGTTTTCGGGATTATTCTCCGGAATCTGAGTATACGTTAAATGAGGATCTTCTGGCAGTACGTTGTCCCTCTTCCATGATTGCAGATATGGGATTTTCTATGGAAACCTGGTGGAATGCAAAGTTCGTATTCCAGGATGATGTTCCCGGTGATTATTATTACAAACCGCTTCAGATGGCATATGAAAATCCAGGAGCAGATTTTCGAGATTTAGCGTATTTTGACGGAACACATAATTTCGGGGGAGCAGATCGACCGGTGGTGTCCTATTCTGTTCCATTAATGGATGCCCAGGGATATCCGTATGCCATTCTGGGCGTGGAAATGACGGTAGATTATCTAAAGACGCTAATTCCATCTGGAACCTTATATGCAGATAATGCTAGCTGTTATGCTTTGGTACAGTATCATGAGAACAGTAATTCCTACCAGGTAATTGCAACAGATGGAACACTGTATCAACAATGTTTTGGAAATGAAGAAACCTTTCAATCAGATGAGAACAGCGGCAGTATGATTCGTTTAAAAGGAACGAAAAACGACATGGCTTTGGCAGCCAGTCTGGTTGATATGAAAATATATAATACCAATACCCCATATGAGGATGAGAAATTCGCATTGATGGGCATTGTCCGGGAGGATAATCTTTATAGCATTAATCGTGTGCTTGGGCAGCGATTGATTCAGATTACCATGCTGGTTATGCTGTTTGGCATTATTTCTGCTTTGTTTATTAGTAGAAGATTAACTAGCCCCATTAACAAGCTGGCACAAAAGGCTCGCCAAATGGATGGAACAGAGACCCCTAAACTAGAACGATTGCATATTGATGAAATTGATGGTCTTGTAGACTCCATTGAAGATTTAAGTGTAAAGATTAATAGAACTGCAATTCGAATGGAGTTCTTTTCACGGATGAGTCATGATATGAGAACGCCAATGAATGCAATTATAGGCTTCTCTTCGCCAGAGATGCTTGAAGGCGCTGATCCTGCTATGATGCGGGAATATCTGGATAAAATCAATTCTTCTGGTCATTATTTACTGACACTGATTAATGAAGTGTTAGATATGGCTAAGGTGGAAATGCAGCATATGGAACTTCATCAGGAGCCGGTTACAAGAGAACAATTGTTATCTGCAGTGGTCCCTATTATTACGGAAGTTGCAAAGAAGAAGGGGGTTATATTCACACTTGATATGGATGAATCTCATTTTGTATATTCTATTGATGCCCAGAGATTAAGTCAGGTGTTGATGAATCTATTGTCAAATGCCGTAAAGTTTTCTGATGCAGGACAGCAGGTGATACTAAAAATTGAGGAAATGCATCATACAGAAAAAGAATCCACCATTCGTTATCGTGTGATAGATCATGGCAGTGGTATGAGCGAAGAGTTTCAGAAGAAAATGTATGAACCATTTTCTCAGGAGGGACACGCCAAGGGTGGAACAGGACTTGGTCTTGCAATTGCCAATCAGATTGTAACCCTGATGGGAGGTACCCTGACCTGTCACAGCGTTGAGGGAAAAGGAACTACCTTTGATGTGGTTATTACCCATACGATTGTAAAAGAACTGCCGGAGAATGCTGAGGCTTCTTCCTTACAGCAAGGTGAGACAGAGAAAAAAGAAGAAGCAAACATACAGAAAAAGCAGATTCAGGGAAAGAGGGTTCTGTTATGTGAAGATCATCCGCTCAATGCACAGATTGCCACCAGACTGCTTCAGCAGTGGGGAATTATCGTAGAGCCAGCAGAGGATGGCGTGATTGGTGTTGATAAATTCAAGTCTTCTCCAGCGTATTATTTTGATTTGATTCTAATGGACATTCGGATGCCAAATATGAATGGCCTGGAATGTGCCAGAACAATCCGAGGACTACAGCGGCAAGATGCCAAAACGATTCCAATTATTGCTATGACAGCCAATGCCTTTAGAGAGGATATGGAACAGTCAGAAGCAGCAGGTATGAATGCTCATTTGTCAAAACCAATCGATCCAAAGATATTGCGGGATACGTTAGTAGAGTTTATTGGTGAGGAATAGAAGGCGAAGAAGCATGATATTTCTTAATCTTGTTATATAAGAGCTTGTCGTAGCTTGCTGCCGTATTTCTTGAAATATATTTTAAACATTTGGAGTAAATAACATCGAGAACCAGAAGTATGGGGATTTGTAAGGATATTACATTCCCGTACTCCAGGTTCTTTTTTACTGCAACAAAAACAACTTCATCAATAAAAGACTGTAACTGAGTGTGCTGGTTGCTTGTAATGAAAATCGTTGTTGCACCCTTTTCTCCAGCTTCCTTCATTGCATCAATGATCTCAGCAGATTCTCCGCTTAGGCTTAATCCAATCACCAGGCATTCCTTATGGATTCTTGCTCGGTTCATTACCAGCTGATGAAATTCTGTAATGGCTTCCACATCCAAGCCCAGCCGAATCAACCTAAGTCGAAACTCTTCTGCAGCAAGTCCGGAGCTTCCAAATCCGTAAAGGAAAATCCGCTTTGCATGTGAAATGTGGGTGGCAATCTGTTCTAGCTGATGGTCATTCATCAAAGACTGGGTTCGATGAATCAGTTCCTCATATGCATTCATAACATTTACTGCCTCAGCCTGTAGCTGTTGATTGCTGTTTTGAAAGCTCTCGGAATAATGGTATATAAATTCCTGAAATCCACGGTATCCCATTTTCTGTGCAAATCGACTGAGACTTGCCGGAGATACATGGAGCTGACCAGCAATTTTATTAGAAGAGAAATCTAGTATTGTCTCATTTGCTAGGAAAAAATCTCCAATATATTTTTCAATATTTGTGAAACTATCGTAATGTGCTTCAATAATGGGAATCATGGAATTGGGTTTCATATCAGGAATCTCCTTTTTCTTAAAGAGTAATAAATATTGTAGAAAGTTGTTTCACAATCTATCCTTGCAATCATGAAAATCAATATGTTTCTGAAATTTGTTCCGAAAAACATATAAAGTATAGAAAATATTTTCAGAAGGAAGTATACTCACCTTATCATAGATGACGCAAAAAAGGAAGAAGAGGTATATAAATGAGAGTATATCAGGCAAAAAATTATCAGGAAATGAGTAGAAAGGCGGCAAATATTATCTCAGCCCAGATGATCATGAAGCCGGATTCCGTGTTAGGGCTTGCAACAGGAAGTACCCCGATTGGTATTTACCAGCAGCTAATTGATTGGTACAAAAAAGGGGATCTTGATTTTTCTGAAATACATACAGTAAATTTAGATGAGTATGTAGGACTTGGGGCAAAGGATGAACAAAGCTATCGTTATTTCATGGAGAAACATTTATTCTCCCAGGTAAATATAAAACCAGAAAATACCAATGTCCCAAATGGATTGGAAGAGGATGCAGCAAAAGAATGTGCCCGTTATAATCAGGTGATTCATTCCTTAGGCGGTATCGACCTTCAGCTTCTGGGAATTGGCTGTAATGGGCACATTGGATTTAACGAGCCGGGAGAGGCTTTCGAAAAAGAGACTCATAAGGTGGCATTAACAGAAAGCACCATTAAGGCTAATTCCAGACTATTTGCTTCCCAACAGGAGGTGCCACGCTTTGCATATTCTACAGGAATTAAAAATATTATGCAAAGCAAGTGTATTGTTCTAGCGGCATCTGGTGCATCGAAAGCGGAGGCTTTGTATCAGACCTTATATGGTCCAATTACCTCAGAAGTGCCAGCATCTATTTTACAGTTGCATAACAATGTATTTGTAGTTGCAGATGAAGAGGCCATGGCGTTGATTCATAAGAAAGAGGTGACGGAAGTATGAAGTTAATAAATGGAAGATTATTCATGCCAGATGGAAGCTTTCACTTAGGGGAGCTTACCATTGATGAGAATCATCGCATTTCTCATATCTGTCTTAAGGGAGATGATGCACCGGAACAATTTACGGAAGACGAGACAGAGCACGAGATTATTGATGCACATGGACAATATGTCATTCCTGGATTGGTGGATGTACATATTCATGGTGCCATGACGGGGGATTTTTCGGATGGAGATGTAGAGAGCCTTAAGAAGATGGCAAAATATTTAAAGAGTCAGGGTATTACTTCTTTTTGCCCAACGTCCATGACCAATTCCATTCACAGTCTTAAGAAAATATTTCAAACAGCACAGCAGCTGCCAGAAGATGAGGATTATGCCAGCATTGTTGGAATTAATATAGAAGGGCCTTTTCTGGCACCAAAGAAAAAGGGGGCACAGAAAGAGGAATTTTTAAGCAATCCTGATATTTTAGCCATGGAGGAATTGATGGAAGCATCCAAAGTTCCCATTCGTTTGGTTACCATAGCTCCTGAACTGCCAGGTGGACTAGAGTTTATACAGCATTTTCATAATAAAGTGTCTATCTCTATCGGCCATTCTATTGCATCCTATGAAGAGGCACAGCTGGCAATGGAGGCAGGTGCCAATCATGTCACCCATTTATACAATGCAATGACACCCTGGAATCATCGGGAACCTGGAATTATAGGTGCGGCGTATGACCAAAAAGAGGTTATGGTGGAGCTGATTGGAGATGGAATTCATGTACATCCATCTGTGGTTAGGAGCACGTTTGCTATGTTTGGAGATGACCGTGTGATTCTTATCAGTGACAGTATGCGAGCAGCTGGAATGGAAGATGGAGATTATGAACTGGGGGGACAGCATGTGATCAAACAGGGAAGAAGAGCCATTCTTGAGGATGGAACCCTGGCTGGGTCTGTAACCAATCTGGCACAGCAGATGCGAAATGCAGTGGCTATGGGAATTCCCCTGGAGAGTGCTGTAAAAGCAGTGACCTGCAATCCTGCTAGAAGTATTGGGCTGGAGCGGGAAATTGGGCAGTTAGCTGTTGGAAACAGGGGAGATGTTGTGCTGATGGATGAAGAATTGAAGCTGACATTGCTGGATGTAATGTAAAAACTACAAATTAGAATTCACGTATTGCGTGACATGATGATTTGTGATAGACTTCATATACGAGCAACCGTATGTACGGGGTGGAAGCCTCCCTAACTTCATAGAAGGGAGGTGGTGCGATTGGAAACCTATAATATTTTGACCTTATTATTTACTGCTGGAACGTTTCTTATTGCATTGCTTGCCTACATAGATAGGAATAACAAGCGAAAATAAAAATGCCCACCCTGTAGCCGCAGGATGGGCGATGCCCATAAGGGTAAACCCTAAATGAGGCTTCCACCTTGTGTGGCGGTTGCTCGTTTTTATGTTTATAATATAGCATATTAAAATTGAAGTTTCAAGAGAGATAAGGGCTTTTATACATAATGTATCGCAGATTCGTATCCCCTACAGTAAAGATGGTAGGTTATCTCTGTAAAATATAAATCGTATAAGCCACATAACAGGCAATACAGATTAGCCCCTCTATACGGCTGGTCTGTTTTTTTGTTTTGGCAAAAAGGAAAAGGAGGATACCAACGCCAACTAGTATCACAGTATCTATAATTAATTCCGGAGCCACATGGATTGGAGTAAGCAGGGAGGAAACTCCTAGAATAAACATAATATTGAAGATACAGGAACCTACAGCATTTCCCAGGGCGATACCGGAATCCCCTTTTTTGGCTGCAATAACAGAGGTTGCCAGCTCCGGAAGAGAGGTGCCAATGGCAACAATGGTAAGTCCAATAAAGGTATCACTCATACCGAACTGTGCTGCAAGTAGGCTGGCATTGTCTACAATAAGACGCCCGCCAATAATAATAGCAATCAATCCAATGAGCATAAGAATCAGATTTTTCCCAAGGGCATGTTTGGAACGTATGGCTTCATTAGAGGGGGTGGTAGAATCATCTACATTTACGCAATCCCGCTCCTTCATAGCACTGCGAACTACAAAGAATAAGTATGCAGCCATACCGGCTAGAAGAACCAGACCGTTCAGGCGGCTAAGGGTACCGTTACACATTAGAACCAATAGTAACAGTGTACAACCAATATTAACCCACATATCTCTGCGAATAATATCAATTTGGGAAACAACAGGACGAATCAGAGCAGAAACCCCAATTACCACCAAAAGATTGAAAATATTAGAACCTACAATGTTGCCCAAGGAGATATCACTGTTTCCAGCCAGCCCTGCAGTGATACTGACAGCTGTTTCCGGGGCACTGGTGCCCATGGCAACAATGGTAAGTCCAATCACAACGGAGGGAACACCCAGGTATCTGGCAATGGAAGAGGAGCCCTCTACAAAGATATCTGCACCTTTGATTAATAAGATAAAGCCTATCAGGAGTAATAAGTAAATCATACAAACCTCACTTTCAGCAGAAAAGATGAGAAGACATCGGTAAATTCATCGATTCTGCAGGGAATCTGTGCAATAAAAAAGAGGCTCTTACTGCACGTTAATAGTTGCAATAAAAGTCTCGTTACATACACAAAATTCCTGTAAGTGCATTGCCCGGCCTTCCGGCGTGCTGACGAACAATGCAACATCTGTCCACAGATGCTAACTACTCCCTGATATATTATATATTATTCATAACATGAAATGAGATACCATGTCAATGATAAAAATAAACGAAAATAGAATATTCTGTACGTTTTTTTATACCTCAATTTAGAAATATATATGTTAGAATAGAACATACATGAGTAGAAAAGATGTGTTATCAGGAGCGTGCAACCTATGAAATATATGAAACAATTTGGAATTATTATGATGATTACTTTTCTGGGAGAATTACTTCATAGTATTCTTCCCCTGCCAGTACCAGCAAGCATCTATGGGCTGTTGTTACTTTTATTTGCTTTAATGACAGGGATGATTCAACTGTCACAGGTGGAGGATACAGCCAAATTCCTTATAGAGATTATGCCTTTCATGTTTATTCCAGCGGCAGTGGGATTAATTGATGCCTGGAATATCCTGTCGGAGATATGGATTCAGGTGGTGGTGACCACGCTGGTATCCACCATTGTAGTCATGGCAGTATCAGGGAAGGTTACCCAATGGGTTATTGGACGAAATAACAGAGGAGGAGAGAAAGAACATGAGTAGTATTTTATCTTCATCCAGCTTCATGGGAGTCATGATTAGCCTGGTGGCTTATTTACTAGGTGCTAAATTAAAACATAAATTTAAGCGGGCAATTTTTAATCCGCTTCTTATTTCCATTATTGCAGTTATTCTTTTTCTGTTAATATTTCATGTGGGATATGATCAATATTATGAGGGAGCAAAATATATCAGCTATCTGTTAACTCCAGCAACGGTGTGTCTTGCAGTTCCTTTGTATCAGCAGATAGAGGCGTTGAAGAAGAACTGGAAAGCTATTTTTGCCGGTATCCTATCTGGTGTAATTACCAGCTTGCTATGCATTCTGATTTTTGCGTTGCTGTTTCATTTTAGTCATGAAGAATATGTTACTCTGCTGCCAAAGTCAATCACTACGGCGATTGGTATGGGAGTATCAGAAGAATTAGGAGGCATTGTTACAATTACAGTTGCCGTGATTATTGTTACCGGTGTTTTTGGAAATATGATTGCAGAATCGGTATGTCGTATCTTTCATATTGATGATCCAGTAGCCAAAGGAATTGGAATTGGAACAGCCAGCCATGCCATAGGAACCACCAAGGCAATGGAGATGGGACAGGTGGAAGGCGCCATGAGCAGCCTATCCATTGTTGTTTCAGGTATTTTAACAGTGGCTGGAGCTTCTTTATTTGCACAATTTTTATAAATTCATTTTGAAAGGAGTATTTATGAATCAATCACTTGGCAGACAATTCACCTTTGGTGGCCTGTTAAGATTTGCAATGCCCAATATGATTATGATGGTATTTATGTCTTTATATACCATTGTAGATGGCATTTTTATTTCCCGGGTTGTGGGAACCACTGCCTTATCCGCCATTAATATGTCTTATCCTATTTCCTGTGTGGAAATGGCGTTAGGAATTATGCTGGCTACCGGAAGCAGTGCTGTCATTGCCCGACGGTTGGGAGAGGGGAAGGCTCAGCTGGCCAGAGAAAATTTTACCCAGATAGTGGTGATTGCAGCAGGATTAGGTGTGACATTTATGATTCTTGTTAATTTATTTATGCAGCCCCTGCTTTTGCTGTTGGGAACCAGTGAGCAGCAGTATCCATATTGTGAAACCTATATGAGGATATTGATGTATTTTGCACCAGCAATGTTTCTACAGATTGCCTTTCAGACACTGTTTATTACTGCTGGTAAGCCACATTTAGGTTTGTTTACTACAGTTCTGGCAGGTCTTACGAATATGGTGCTGGATTATGTGTTCATTGTGCTGTTCCATCAGGGAATTGCCGGAGCTGCATTGGCAACAGGAATAGGAAGTTGCATACCTGCAGTGGTTGGAGTGGTTTATTTTATTGTGAATAAAAAGGGAAGCCTGTGGTTTGTTCCCTTTCACTGGGATGGCAGAATGCTTGGCAAAAGCTGTACCAATGGATCCTCAGAGATGGTAACTAATATTGCTACCGCGGTAACCACTTTTTTGTTTAATTACATGTTTATGCGATTTTACCAGGAGGATGGAGTGGCTTCTATCTCCATTGTCTTATATTTTCAATTTGTATATGCGGCGGTTTATTTTGGATTTTCCATGGGAATTGCACCGATTATCAGCTATAAATATGGAAGTGCAGATCATAAGCAACTGCGACTAATTGTAAGAAAGAGTCTGGCATTTGTTCTGCTGTGTTCGGTGGCAGCCTACGTCATATCTTTAATCACTATTACGCCGGCACTGGGAATCTTTACAAAGGCGGGCAGTAATGTGTATGAGATTACCAGGCAGGGATTCCCAATTTTTGCATTAAGCTTCTTATTTATGGGAGTAAGCACCTGGGCGTCCTCCTTATTTACCGCATTATCCAACGGACTTGTTTCTGCAATTATCTCTTTTGCAAGAACCTTTCTGTTTTTAGTAGGGGCAATTTTGATTCTGCCGGAAATTATGGGTGCACCAGGAGTGTGGTGGGCGGTGCCGGTGGCAGAGCTGTTGGGAATTGTGGTGGCTGTATTTTTTACAGTGACCAAAAGAAAGAAGTATCATTACTAGAATAGAAAAAATCCTTTGGATGTGGACATGTGCCACCTGCCAAAGGATTTTTATTGTTTATAGCTTATGGAGTTATTCTTTTGTTTGTTCATGGCTTCTCCTAGTAAATACGGATGATGCCGTTTTGTGCTGAAAGACCCTGTAAACCTGCAACAATATATTTCTCGTTTTCTTTAAAATACTGCTTTAATGACTTCATAGTGATTTCTCCTTTTGTTTTTGATTATCTGTACATTCTGCTCATTGCTTCTAAGCCCATTAAGATTTCTTCTCTGTTCTCTTTTAAATATTCCTTGAATGATTTCATAATAATTTCTCCTTTTCTACATTTGATTTTGGTTTTGTTGAGTTACCTTTGAGATGTGATTAGCAGTACAGACTTCTGATTGCTTCTAATCCTGCTTCAAACATCTCGCTGTTCTCCTGGATGTACTTCTTGAATGACTTTCTCATGATTTCTTTCCCCTTTCTGTGTTGTATTTGTTTTGGTTTGTTCAGCAGGTTTTCCTTGCTGACATCTATTATAATACACGGCATACCCTGGTTTGATTAGGCATTTCATTAGCTTTAATTCTGTCGATATTGACTTTTAAATAAAAAGAAATATAATAGAGTAAAAGAAGAGAAAACAACGGAAAGCTTTATTTCAAAGGATTTGGAGGAATAATGATGGATAATAATATGAAAAATGCCTCTTACGAAAATGTGGACGACCTGGCTGAGGCAGGCTTTCGCATTAAATTCGTAACAATGAAGGCCAATTCTCCAAGACACTGGCACCGTACCTTGGAGGTACTATATATTTTAAATGGAAGTGCTATGGTGAAAATGGATGGGAGAGAATACCAACTGAATCCGTTGGATTTTATCGTACTGGACGCTTCTAAGGTACATGAGGTGATTTATGCTCCACCCCAGACCATGGGAATCTGCATTCATATTTCCAAGACCTTTATGAGAAAGTATATTAAAGACATTGAGCTTCTTCATATTTCATGTCTGGGCATGGATTCCCAGCGGCTGGAGGCTTATGTGAAGCTGGGAGAGTACTTAAAGGAGCTGACCTTGTTATATATGAATCAGAAGAAAAGCTACCTGTTGCAAAGCAATGCCTGTGTACTGGAGATTTTGTCAGTTCTATTGGATTACTACAGTGAGCCGGTAACAGAATCTCTCTCGGTTACCAATATTCAAAACTTGGAACGACTAGAGGAGATATGTAATTATGTAGATGAGCATTATAGTGAATCTATTTCCTTAGATGATGTAACACAGGAATTTTTATTAAATAAAGAATATTTCTGCCGTTTCTTCAAACAAAATATGGGAACTACCTTTATGAAATATGTTAATCAGGTGCGTTTGGACCATATTTATCAAGATCTTATATCCACTCAGGATGGGACCATGGAGATTATGGAACGTCACGGTTTTTACAATCAGAAGGTGTTTTATCGTATGTTTAAGGAGACTTATCACTGCACGCCTAGGGAACTGAGAAAGTTAACAGAAAATAACGTATTTCTAAACCAATAATACCCTGTATTTTTCTTATGGAAAAACGTGGAATTATGGAATATAATATAGCTATCTACATGATAATGACATATGAATTTTTAATGTACTGGAGGATAAGAAAATGAATGATGATTTGTTAGATGCATTGGATGATTTAGGAGCCGATACCGAGCTGGCAATTATGAAAACTTTTATGAATGATGAGGAAATGTATCTTGGGTATGTCTATCAATTTCCAAATAATCGAAATATCGTTGCGTTAAGAAAAGCGGTTGATGAGAATACAGATAAGCCACTGATTGCAAGAGAAGTACATACCTTAAAGGGGGTAGTTCAAACGCTGGGATTTAACAGCTTATATCAGGTGTGTGAAAAAATGAACATTCCATGTAAACAGGGGGATTTTAGTGGTATAAAACAGCAGCTTCCTCCAATTGAGGCTGAATTCCAAAAGTATGTAGAGATTATTAAGAAATACACGCCAGAAGATTATGTGCCACCAGTAGAGGATGAAGAATGAAAGTAAAAAGTAAAACAGCAGGAATAAAAAGGTATGCCGCTTTGATGCTTGCAACCATTATGGTGTTGACTTGTGCTTATGGCAATGTAGCTGCTGCAAAGGAATCTGGGACGCAGGCAAATAACGTGGTTCGTGTTGGATATTTTGGCTTTGAAGGATATCATAATGAAGATGCAGATGGAAACCGTAGTGGCTATGGGTATGAATATCTACAGCAGATGGCCAGATATACAGGCTGGACCTATGATTATGTGGGCTATGACAAGAGCTGGGGGGATGCCCAGAAGATGTTAGAGTCAGGCGAAATTGATTTGCTTACCTCTGCCCAGAAAACACCGGAGCGAGAGGAAAAATTTGATTTCTCTGAACAGCCCATTGGTTACAGTAGTGTTTTATTTACCATTAAGGCAGGAAATGAAAAGTATACCATAGATGATTTTTCCACCTTTAATGGGGTCCGTGTGGGCATGATTGAAGGAAATAGCAGAAATGAACAGTTTGATGCATTTGCAAAAGAAAAAGGGTTTACCTATGCGTCTGTGATGTACCATGATACGGAACAGATGGTGTTGGCTCTTCAGGAAGAAAAAATTGATGCCATCGTTACTAGCAGTCTGCGTGTAACCCAGGGAGAATGGGTGGTTTCCCAATTTGATTTTTCCCCCTTCTATGTATGTGTGAAGAAGGGAAATCAACAGCTGTTAGATCAGGTGAATGCTGCAATCGATCAAATTAATCAGAATAGTCCAGGATTGCAGGATGAGCTGGACAATAAATATTATGGAATGGATTCTGGAGAAAATGTGGCCTTTACAGAGGCAGAACGCAGATATATTCAGCAATGGAAGGATTCCGGAAAGAAGCTGAAGATTATGTTGAATCCTGATAGGGCACCTCTGTCTTATTATGATAATGGACAGATGAAGGGAATCTTTGTGGAAACCGTCGAACATATCATGGAACTCTCCCAGATTCCCTATGAAATTGTTGTGGTCAAGACCAGAGAAGAGTACGACAAATACAGGGACGAGCATTTGGTAGATATCTGTGCAGATATGCGTTTTGATTATAATATGGCAGAGAAGGCCGGCTATCGGATTACAGACAGCTACTATACGGCAGATGTATCTAGAGTAATTAGAAGTGATTTTGATGGAACCATTAAGACCATTGCAGCAATTCGAAATTCGGATATGGAATCCAATCTTAGACAACAATTTTTTAATACTGCGGCAATACAGTATTATGATACCGGCGATGAATGTGTAGAGGCAGTAAAAAATGGTAGTGCAGAGGCGGCTTATTTATATACCTACGTGGCAGAGAAATATTTGGAGAAGGATGTTACAAATCGTCTGACTACCAGTCTGATTCCTGATTTGACAACGGACTTTTGTATTGGAATTGGAGATACAGAAGATACTACGCTGTATTCTATTATCAGTAAAAGTGTGTCGGGGCTTACTACCTATTGGGTTGATCAGGTGACGCTGAGATATACACAAAAGGACGCAGATAATCTGTCTTTCGTGGGATTGTTTTATGATTATCCAGTGGCATTTATGATTGCACTTCTGGTATTGCTGTGCCTCATTGGCATCATTATAACTCTGTTTTATCGCCAGAACATGCGAACCAAAGATGAAGAGCGAGCAAAAGAAATACAACGATTGTTTGCATATGTTTGTCGTGAGCACGAAAATGTTATGGAAGTTAATCTACAGACAATGATGGCACAGGACTATTCTTTAAAGGATGGGGTACTACAGATTCAGCAGCATCCGTATCGTACGGAGAATAATTACAATGATTTCCTAAGGCCAGAAGATTATGATAATGTTACCCAACAATTCCATGAGGCAGATTTGTTGCAGCTGATTCAAAATGGAAAAGGGTATGAATTTGAAGCCCAGGGAAAAGCAGCAGATGGAACCTATCAGTGGTATATTTATACCATTTACGGAATCATTCCGGATAAGCTGCATCCGAAGAACTTTATGCTGTTTAAGAGAAATATTGATGACCTTAGACGGAAAGAAGAGGAAAGCAAGAAAGCATTGATGGATGCGCTAGAGATGGCGAAAGAGGCTAGTAAAGCCAAAGGAAATTTCATGTCAAGAATGTCTCATGAAATTCGTACGCCATTAAATGCGGTTATTGGATATATGGATATTGCCAAGAATTCGGTGGATAACCCGGAGAAGATGATGCATTGTGTTGAAAACAGTGACATGGCTGCAAGACATCTGCTGAGCATTATCAATGATGTTTTGGATATTTCTTCTATTGAAAGTGGAAGAATGAAAATCGCCCATGAAGAATTTGATTTAGAGAATCAGATATCCTCTGTTTCTGCCATTTTCTATCAACAGGCAAAGCAGAAGAAGGTAAATTTTGAAGTTGTTTTAGAGAAATTTAATCAGCAGTGGGTGATTGGTGATAGCCTTCGATTAAATCAGATTCTTATGAATCTTCTGTCTAATGCAGTGAAATTTACTCCAGAGGGAGGAAATGTTACCTTAACCGTCTCTCAGATGCAAATGGATGATAAGAAGGTACATATGAAATTCACTGTACGAGATACAGGGATTGGAATGTCAGAAGAATATCAAAAGCGATTGTTTACCCCGTTTGAACAGGAAAGTGCATCCACAGCAAGAAAGTATGGAGGAACCGGACTGGGATTATCCATCAGCTACAATTTAATCCAGATGATGGGTGGCTCCATTGAGGTGGAAAGTAAGCAGAATGAAGGTACAAGCTTCGTTGTATCGTTAGAATTCCAGCGAAGCAAGAGAACCGCAGACGAACAACAGACCATACAGGATTATTCTCATGTCAATGTCCTCATTGTGGATGATGACAAGGACAGCTGTGCCTATATGAAATCTTTACTGGAACGTTGTGGTGTTGCCAGTGATACGGTAACCAGTGGAAAGGCTGCAGTGCGCCAGGTGCGACGCAAGATGAGCACAGACGATAAATATGACATGATTATTATGGACTGGAATATGCCGGAAATGGATGGCATCGAGACGGCAAAAAGAATTAGAATGCAGGTGGAAACCAATATTCCAATCATTATTGCCACAGCATATGATGTAACGAACTTTGAAGATGAGGCTAAGGATGCAGGGGTGGATAAGGTCATTGCAAAGCCAATTTTCCAATCCACCATGTTTGATCTTCTGGTGTCAACCTATGGTAAATATGAAACAAATACCTTAGAGGAGCAGCATTACGAGAATATTAAGGGAATGCGTGTGCTTTTGGCAGAGGACAGCCCAATGAATATGGAAATTGCAATGGATATTCTGGGAAGAGGAGGTCTGGAGGTAGATTCGGTTACCGATGGAAAACAGGCAGTAGACCGATTCCTGGCACAGCCGGCAGGCAGCTATGATGTGATTCTTATGGATATACAGATGCCAGTACTAAACGGTTATGAGGCTACGGTACAAATCCGTAAGTCTGCGCATCCACAAGCAAAAACCATACCGATTATTGCCATGACAGCCAATGCCTTTTCTGAAGATGTGAATGCGGCCTTGGCAAGTGGAATGAATGGACATATTGCAAAGCCGGTGGATTATGATAAATTATATAAAATCCTGCAGCAATATGGGAAGGACGAGGTATAGCTGACGCTTACTTTACGAAAACCTTACAAAATATTAACTTCATAATGGTAGTGAATACAATCCTCTCTTTTTATACTGTATATAGTGAAATGCAGTATGCAAAGGGAGGATTTTATTATGCAAAAAAGAGGTCATATCTACGTAACGAAACAGGCATTGACATTGTGCAGTGAATATAAGGGATGGATTCTTTTAGGCAGTATTTTCCCAGATTTAATGGTGCATACGTTATTAAAAGGGCATACCTATCAGGTCACCAGCAGAAAATTTTTCCGTATGATTCATAAATTAGAAGCGCAGGGAACGATGAATCCCTGGCACAGCTTTCAACTTGGAATGGTGCTTCATTATGTAGAGGATTATTTCACACTGCCACATAATGAGCAGTTCCAGGGAGGTCTGTTAGCACATTCCCTATATGAGGAGCAGCAGTATGCAGTAATATCTGGTCAGAGCTACCAGGAAAATACAGAACATGTTGGAACTGGAAATATCTCAGACTGGATTCGCAGAAAACATATGGAATACGTACAGGAAAAACATGCAGGAGCAGACTGTGACAGTGTATACATTATGGAAGTGGCCAATCAGGTGATGAATTATTTTGCCTATGAATTTCGGATAAATGAGGCAACCCTTCGCATGAAACAGAAATTTACTGGAAATATACCGGTAACTTATTTAAGGAGTGTAAAATGAAACTAACAAAAAGTGAAAAAAACTGGGTATTATATGATGTGGGTAATTCTGCATTTACGTTGCTGGTGTCCACCATTATGCCTATTTATTTTAATTATCTTGCAGGAAATGCAGGTCTATCTTCTGTAAACTATCTTGCCTATTGGGGCTATGCAGCATCCATTAGCACGTTGCTGGTTGCATTGATGGGACCAATCTGTGGTACCGTGGCAGATAATAAGGGATTTAAGAAGCCGATTTTTGTGGCTTCCATTATGATTGGAGCCGTTAGCTGTATTGCAATGGGATTGGCAAGACAATGGTTGGTGTTTTTGATTATTTTTGTTATAGCCAAGGTTGGATATTCAGGAAGTTTAATCTTTTACGATTCTATGTTAAATGATGTTACTACAGAGGAACGGATGGATCAGGTGTCTTCTCAGGGCTTTGCATGGGGGTATATCGGCAGTGTAGTACCATTTATTGCCTGTCTTGGCCTAGTACTGGGATATGAAACTATCGGAATTACCATGGAAGCAGCTATGGCATTTGCATTTCTTATCATTGCCATATGGTGGATTGTTATGTCCCTTCCGCTCTTTCAATCCTATCAGCAGAAATACTATGTAGAGAGGCAGGAGCATGCAGTTATCAACAGCTTCAAGCGTCTGGGCCATACCATTCAGAATGTTAGAAAAGAAAAGAAGATTTTTTTATTCCTGCTGGCTTTTTTCTTCTATATTGACGGGGTATATACCATTATCGATATGGCAACAGCGTACGGCTCTGCACTGGGGCTGGATAGTACGGGATTATTATTGGCATTATTGTTAACCCAGTTTGTGGCGTTTCCTTGCGCAATTATCTTTGGTAGACTAGCTCAGAAGTTTGCGGCCGATAAATTAATCACCGTTTGTATTGTGGCTTATCTCGGTATTGCAGTTTTCGCCATGTTTCTGTCTACGCAGGCACAGTTTTGGGCATTGGCAGTATTTGTAGGAATGTTCCAGGGCGGTATTCAGGCTTTAAGTCGTTCTTACTTTGCTAAAATCATTCCCTCCGAGAAGTCAGGAGAATATTTTGGTCTGCTGGATATCTGTGGTAAGGGTGCTTCCTTTATAGGAACCCTTGTGGTGAGCGTGGTATCACAGGCAACTGGAAATATGAACCTGGGGGTAGGTGCCATTGCAATCTTATTTATTATAGGTATTATTATCTTTCGAATTGCTGCAAAAGAGGAGACAAAACCTGTCTAAGTATAGTATAATGGGGCTTATTGACAAGCAGATTAGAATGAATTAAGATGCAAAGAATAGGACCCAATCGCACATTGGGAATCGAATATGGAAAGAAGGATGTTACATGGAATATATGATCGGATTACTTATCCCATTCTTAGGAACAACCCTAGGTGCTGCCTGCGTATTTTTTATGAAGGATCAGTTGAATCATGGAATACAGAAAGCATTGTTGGGCTTCGCTTCGGGAGTTATGGTTGCAGCATCGGTGTGGTCGCTGCTGATTCCGTCGATTGATATGTCACAAGCACTGGGAAAGCTGGCATTTGCGCCGGCGGTGATTGGGTTTTTATTGGGAATTGCATTCTTATATCTCTTAGATAAACTGATTCCTCATTTACATATGAATGAAAATGAGCCAGAGGGACCAAAGACAAGTTTAAGCAATACCATTATGCTGGTACTGGCGGTTACGTTACATAATATTCCAGAGGGGATGGCAGTGGGAGTAGTGTTTGCCGGACTTTTGGGGAAAAATCCCAGTGTTAGTGTTGCAGGTGCATTTGCACTGGCTATTGGTATCGCTATTCAGAATTTTCCGGAGGGAGCGATTATTTCCATGCCTTTGCGGGCAGAAGGAAACAGCAAGAGAAAATCCTTTCTGTATGGTGTTGCATCTGGGGTGGTAGAACCTATTGCAGCTGCTGCTACGTTAATGATGTCCAATGTGATTTCCGGGACGCTTCCCTATTTCCTGTCATTTGCAGCTGGAGCCATGATTTATGTTGTAGTTGAGGAATTGTTGCCGGAAGCATCGGAAGGAACACATACAGATATTAGTACCTGGGGATTTGCTATTGGTTTTGCAGTAATGATGGTGCTGGATGTTGCTTTGGGATAAAGAGCTGGTCATTGTACGAAATGAAATACATGTTGCAATTGCAACAGAAAAATTTACCAATTCTATATATGGTCTTCTTGTAAATACTAAATATAAGGAGGGAAATCCATATGAAAAAAATAAGTTTTTATGATGCAAAAT
>CAZYYO010000012.1:0-44871 GCA_964650965.1 uncultured Lachnospiraceae bacterium
ATGGAGCTGACTGTTACTAATCGATCGAAGGCTTGACCAAGAAAAGAAATCGGATGATACTCTGTATGAAGTTTTGAAGGTACGAATAAATGAATATTTGTAATTACATCCCTATAATTCTATTATTGTAGGGATTGTTATATAAAGGGATATAGTTCAGTTGGTAGAACGTTGGTCTCCAAAACCAAATGTCGAGGGTTCGAGTCCTTCTGTCCCTGTTTATGATAAGACGAAAAGCAATGATGAATCATCAAAGCTTCTCGTCTTTTTTATTTGCACAAAACGTAGAAAAATGTTGCTTTTGGATGTATAATGAATGCATTGGAAGAGGAGTGACAGAAAATGAAGACAAAAGTAAAAACATTAATTTCACTAATGATAAGTCTGTTCCTTATCTTAAGCGTATTTTCACCACTTTGTCTGGTGACAGAGGCGGCAGGTAGAACGATACGCGTAGGATATATGGATTATACGGGATTTATTGAAATGCAATCGGATGGTACCTATACAGGATATGGGGCAGAGTACTTAGCAAAGATTTCTGAATATACGGGATATCATTACGAGTATGTCTATGGTGAATGGACTGATTTAATGGAGCAGTTGAAAAACCATGAAATTGATTTGCTTTGTACGGCGCAGTATTCCCAGGAACGTGCGCAAACATACGACTATTCTGCATATCCAATTGGTTATACACAGGGATTATTATATGGTAGGGCAGACAGCACGATTCCCTATGAGGATTTTGAACAGTTTAACGGGAAAAAAGTTGGCATTATTAAAAACAGCGCAATGCTTTCTATGTTTCAAAATTATGAAAAGCAAAATGGATTTTCCTGTAATATGGTGGAATATGATTCCGAACAGGCCATGCAGGATGCGCTTGATTCGGGAGCAGTAGATGCTATTTGTAGTGAACATTTAGCGAATCATACAGGGCTTACGCTTCTTGCAGAAATTGGAGCAGATGCGTTTTATCTTATTTCCTATAAGGATAGTCCTCTTATGCCAGAGATTAATAGTGCATTACAACAAATTAAGACAGATGCAGATTATGAATCAAATCTATATCATAAATATTATGACAGTAGTACAGCTGCCACTACGCTTCAGTTTACAGCAGCAGAGAAGCAATATATTGAAAATTGCGGAACACTTACGGTAGGGGTTAATGGTGATCGAGCTCCTTTTGCGGAATATGATGAGAAGACCGGAACCTTTCAGGGAATCTGTGTAGATGTATTAAATGAAATTTCAAACAATAGTGGTTTGAAATTTAAATATGTTATACAGGAGCCGGGAGTGAAGACCGTAGATATGATTAGCTCAGGAGCATATGATATTGTCTGTGGTATTGAACGTGATAATTTTGTTACAGACGAAAACGTGGTCTCTACGGATGCTTTTTTAGAAAGTGCGATTGTGCCAGTGGGTCTTGCGGGGCGTGAACTGAACATGAATGATTCCTTAACGGTTGCTTATCCAGCCTCTTTCCAAGCGTTAAAGAAGAATTTAGAGAGTAACTATCCCAATTTAAAACTGGTGGGATATGATTTAAACACCGATTGTCTGGATGCTGTGATGTCTGGCGAAGCAGATATTTTCATTCAAAATACGCATTTGCTTAGTCAGCTGCTACAGGAACCCAAATATGATGGCCTAGATATTCTTCCTATCGAAATTATGACAGAGCATACTGCCATGGCACTTCCCCGTTCGGCAGATCCTTTGCTTCTCTCAATTCTTAATAAATCGATTGATAATATTGATGATGCTACAATCAGCGCAAGTTTAATCCGATATACGTTTGCATCGCCTTATGAATATACGCTGGGAGATATGATTTATCGTTTCCGGGTACAAATTTCTATTATTACGCTTTTAGTCCTGGCTTGCTTTGCTTTATTGGCTACTTTGACGGTGATTAAGCAGCGCAGTACCCGCAAGCTTGCCAGAGTCAACGCTGTTTTAGAGCAGGCGAAGGAAAAAGCGGAAAGCGCAAATATGGCAAAATCCCAGTTCCTTGCTCAAATGAGTCATGAGATACGAACACCGATGAATGCAATTATTGGATTGACTAATATTGCAAAAACAGAAGTACGTGATCCAGAAAAGGTAACAGATTATCTTACCAAAATTGATGGAAGCTCCCGCTTGCTCCTTGGCATCATTAATGATGTGCTGGATATGTCAGCAATAGAGGGAGGAAAACTGAAAATTGATCAGGCTCCTTTTGATTTCAAGCAGATGCTTACGAATATTACTACCGTATTCTACCAGCAGGCCAAGATGAAGAATATCGAGTTTCGCGTGCAGCTTAGTGGAATTACAACGGAAACAGTAATAGGTGATGAACTTCGTGTAAATCAAATCCTTATGAATTTCCTTTCCAATGCTGTTAAATTTACACCCTCTGGAGGAGAAATCAGTTTATTGGTTCTTCAGACAAGTCTTTCAGATAAAAAGGTTCAGATTCGATTTTCAGTGGCAGATACTGGATGTGGAATGAGTGAGGATATGAAGGCAAGACTGTTCCGTCCATTTGAGCAGGAGTCTGCTTCTACCGCCCGTAAACATGGTGGCAGTGGCTTGGGATTATCCATTACCAAGAATTTAGTTGAGATGATGGGAGGTACCATCGGAGCAGAAAGTACACTGGGAAAGGGAAGTGTATTCTCAGCAGATATTCCCTTCGGAGTGGTTAAGGAAACTGTCCTTGATAAAACAGCTGACTTTAGTCAAATTCGAACACTGATTATAGATGATGATATTGATTCCTGTAAATATTGTGCCAGCCTTCTAGAACGCCTTGAGGTACCTCATGAGTACGTTACCCGTGGCGAGGAAGCACTAGAAAGACTCGGAGAAGCAGAGGATCAGGGAAATCCATTTAAACTGGTTATGGTTGATTGGAAAATGCCAGAAATGGATGGAATTGAGGTTACGGAGAAAATACGGGATATTTTCGGTGAAGATACCATTGTCATTATTGTTTCTGCGTATGATTTAAATGAGTTAGAGGATACTGGGAAAGCTGCAGGAGCAGATTACTTTATTCCAAAGCCATTATTCCAATCTACTTTATTTAATGCCTTGATGCGTATTTCTGGTGGTGATTTTACCAAGATAGAAGCAAGTCATGAAAATGAAAATTATGATTTCCATGGAAAAAAGATTCTGGTTGCAGAGGATGTTGTTTTAAACATGGAGGTTGCAGTGAAGCTGCTTAATATGGTAGGCATAGAGGTTGTTTGTGCAGAGGACGGAAGACAGGCGGTAGATATTTTCAAAAACTCTGCCCCAGGAACCTTCGATTGCATTCTTATGGATATTAATATGCCTGTTATGGATGGATACGAAGCCACGAAGGCCATTCGTACCTTGGCAAGAAAAGATGCCAAAACGATTCCAATCTATGCCATGACAGCAAATGCATTTTCAGAGGATGTGGCTGCAGCGATGAACGCAGGAATGAATGGACACATTGCCAAGCCTATTGAAACCAGGCTACTGTATAAGACCTTAGAAAAGGCATTTTCATAGTGTCGTTTTTTGTCGAATCATTCTAAGAGAGATGGTTTTTATCTCACTTGCATTGACATCATTATTGTGTTGCTTTATAGTTGATATATCTATATTTTTACAAAATACGATTAGAAAATTGGGGGAAATTATGTTTTTTGACAAGAAAAATAATCAGGCACAAGAGGAAATTTTTGCTCAGTTGCTGGCGTGGGATTTTACAAAGGATAACGAGACTTCTAATAATCAAACAGATCTTTTACAAATATACCAGAACTATAAGGAATTCTTTACTGGATTTAAAGGTGATTTAGGAGAAGTTGTTTCTGTATCTGACCAATTGGAAGGAATTGTAGAGAATCTTGCAGAATCTTCTGCTAGTGTAAAATCTTCTACAGAATATATTGCGCAGGGAGCCATGTCTCAAGCGGAAGATGTACAGAATTGTATTGAGATTTCTGATATTTTTGCAGAGAAAATGGATAATATGGATGTGCTTTCCAAGGGATTGATTGATAAAGCATATGATATGAGTAAGGAAAATACTCGTGGAAAAGATGTTATCCAGAAGCTGATTGAAAATCAAAAGAAAAATCAGGAGGTAATCAATTCGATTACAGAAGAGATTCATACCCTGATTGGAAAAACCCAGGAAATTAACGATGTTACTCAGGTACTATATGGAATTTCATCCCAGACCAATCTACTGGCTTTAAATGCAAGTATTGAGGCTGCAAGAGCAGGAGAAGCTGGAAAAGGATTTGCTGTTGTTGCAGATGAGGTGCGTAAATTATCTGAGGAAAGCCAAAAGGCAAGTGAGGGAATCAATGATTCCATTACAGGCATTGTAAAGGAATTAAATTCTTTGAAAAACACCATTGATGTTTCCGAAGGAATCTTTGAAGCACAGACCTCCGCAGTAGATGAAGTGACGGAGGAAATGGATAATATCAGTAATCAGGTAGATGGATTCATCGATGAACAGAATATTTTTAATGGTGAAGTTGCAAATCTGCAGGCTGAAAAGGAACGTCTCGTTGCATCGATTATTAATATTGCAACGGTAGTAGAAGAGTCCTCAGCTACTACAGAAGAAGTGGCTAGTCTTACCATGTCTCAGGATAATATGATGGCATTGTTGATTAAAATGGCACACAAGCTGGAGAAGACGGTTGCTGAAATTGAGAAGAAAACAGGAAATATACAAACAGTAGACACCGGAAATAATAAAAAGAAAGTAGCAATGATTTGGGATTTAGATGATCCTTTCTGGGAGCCGGCAACAAAAGAGGCAGAAAAGACAGCAAGAATTCTAAACTTTGATGTAAAGGTATTTGCTCCAAAGCATCGTGGTAGCCAGGGAACTGCAGAAATGGTAGGATTTTTGGAAGAGATTCTACAGGATCATTATGATGCGATTGCTATTTCCCCAATTGTGGACAGTAAGATTCAGAAGCTGTTGAAGGATGCTGAAAATCAGGGAATGAAGATTGTATTTATTCAGTCCGTTGTAGATGGCGTAAAATATGAGTCCTTGATTGGTACCGACGCAAAACAATGTGGTAAGCAGGCAGCACAGTCTGTAATCGCTCAGCTAGGCGGCACAGGTGGTGATGTAGCCATCGGCATGTGGTCAGATATGAAGCTAGAAACCATAGAAGACAGATCCCAGGGATTTATTGATGAAATTAGAAAGCATTCCGATATTAATCTTCACACCATAGATGTAGTAGGAGAACCTTCGGTTGAGGATGCAAATCGTACGATAGACGAACTGCTCCGGAAGAATCCAAATCTAAAGGTCGTATTTGCAACCAACGTTGGTTGGGGACTTGCTTATGCGAAGTACCTAGAGACACATAATGCAGATTTCAAGGTAGTAACTGTTGACTTTACCAAAGAGGTTGCTGATTATATGAAGAAAGGCCTGATTAAAGTTGCAATTGCCCAGCGTCCATTTGTATGGGGCTCTATGCCTTTGGAAATCTTTGCAGATTCCTTTGAAGGCAAGAAGGCAAGTGCTTACAAGGATACCGGTACATATGAAGTAAATAGCAACAATCTTCAGATTTTTGCTGATAGATTATCATAAAAAGCGTGCAAAATGTGTTCCTTTGTAAATAAAAAGTTTGTGCAAAAGGTATAAAATACATAAATAATAAATGGGAAAATATGCATATCTTACAACTGGTGTTAACAAAAAATTAATAAATAGAACCAAAAGATTTTTTATAAGGGCTTAAAACTGAAAAAATCCCCTTAATTTGTGGTCAAATTGCTGATAAACAGGTAATTTGAACAAGATATTGGAAATTTGACATCTTTTCTGTTTGGTGTTTTAATGTCTAAGTATTAAGCGAGGTGATTTATATGAGTTTTAAGATTATGTTGAAAAACACGGAGGAAGTCGAAGAATTTGTTTCAGCTGCCAGCAGTTGTCCCTTTGAAATCGACTTAAAAAGTGGATCCATATATATCGATGCAAAATCTTTTCTTGGCGTACTCACATTAGGAGTAAAAAGAGAAATGGATGTTATTTGTGCAAATTCAGATAAGAAATTTGAAAAGATTGTAAAAAAATATGCAGTTGCATAACATATAATGGATACAAAAGAAAAAGGATATATACCGCAGAAGTAAAGTAGTCTGTGGTGTATATTCTTTTTTTTATATGACGGCTATGCTATAATTCTTGTATGGATGATAAGAAACAAGAGAAGATGGAATCTTCTTCGGATAATGGAAATGAACTAGATATTGTGCAAAGTGATGAGAGAACTATGATTCGTATTTCCGTGCGTAATCTTGTAGAATTTGTTTGTCGAAGCGGAGATTTAGATGACCGACACGGTGGTATGGATTCTATGACAGCAATGCAGGAAGGAAGTCGTATGCATCGTAAAATCCAGCGTCGCATGGGGTCGGAATATCACGGGGAGTTTCCGCTGAAATATATTGTTTCTTATCCGGATTACGACCTGGGAATAGAAGGCAGGGCAGATGGAATCATTTTTACAGATGATAGTCCACAGGATGTAACCATCGATGAAATAAAGGGCATGTATCTGGATGTTAAGGCAATGGAAGAACCAGTGATGATTCATTTGGCTCAGGCAAAGGTATATGCTTATATTTATGCAACACAGCAGAAGCTTTCCAGTATTTGGGTGCAAATGACATATTGCAATCTAGATACGGAGGAACTTCGCTACTTTAGAGAACAATATGAGTATCCGGAATTAGAAAGCTGGTTCTTAGAGCTTTTACAAGGATATCAGCGCTGGTCAGATTACCAATATTATCATAAAGTAGAACGACAGCGTTCTATTAAGGAGTTAGAGTTTCCATTCCCATATCGAAATGGTCAAAAAAAGCTGGTAACCGATGTATATCGAAGTATCTCCAGAAAAAAGATACTTTTTATTCAGGCACCTACCGGAACGGGAAAAACGGTATCTACCATTTATCCGGCAGTAAAGGCTGTGGGGGAAGAGCTGGCAGATCGTATTTTTTATCTTACAGCCAAAACTGTCACCCAAACGGTAGCAAGAGAGACATTTACCATGCTAGGGGAGGAAGGCTATCAGGGAAAGACGGCATGTATTACCGCCAAGGATAAAATGTGCCTGTGCCAGGAACGCAATTGTAATCCGCAAGGATGTCCTTACGCAAAGGGGCATTTTGATCGCATCAATGATGCAGTCTTTGATTTGCTGCAAACGTACCAGCTGTTTGATCGGGAGACTTTTATGGACTGGGCCAGGCAGCGAATGGTTTGTCCCTTTGAGTTATCCTTAGATACGGCATCCTGGGTGGATCATATTATTTGTGATTATAACTATGTATTTGATCCGAATGTATATTTAAAACGTTTCTTTGGGGAAGGCATCAGGGGAGATTACATCTTTTTAATTGATGAGGCACACAACCTGGTGGATCGTGCGCGGGAGATGTATAGTGCCACGCTGGTGAAGGAAGATTTCCTCATGGCCAAGAAGGTATTGAAGCGTTTTGACAAGCGGTTTGAACGACAGCTGGAGAAATGCAACCGTCTTATGCTGGAATGGAAACGTGCCTGCGAGAGATATATGTTGCTGCCGGAAATTGATGAGTTCATCTTTTCACTTATGAGACTGGCGGCGTTATTTGATGATTTCTGGGAGAAGGATTATGTTTTCGATGAAAAAGAAGAAATCCTTCAGTTTTACTTTGATGTGCGTAATTTTTTAAACATTTCCGAAGGATATGATGAGCATTATCGCCTGTACTGTGATTATAAAGAAAACAGAGAATTTCAACTGCATATGCTATGTGTAGACCCATCTTTAATGCTGCAGTCCAGACTGGATCGGGGAAATGCTACGGTGTTTTTTTCTGCGACGCTTCTTCCTATTATGTATTACAAGAAACTGCTGTCTACCAGACAGGATAATTATGCTATCTATGCCGACACGGAGTTTGATGCGCAGCATCGAAAGCTATTAATTGGAAGAAATGTAACCAGTAAATATACTAGGAGAGGTGTTGAGGAATATCAAAAATTTGCAGAATATATTTACCAGATTGTGCATGGTAAGGTTGGAAATTATATGGTGTTTTGTCCTTCTTATCGATTGATTGATGAAATTTGCAAACAGTATATGGCATTGAATCTTGGAGAGGCAGATATTATATGCCAGACAAATCATATGTCAGAGAAAGAACGGGAGGAATTTCTTGCAGAATTTGAGATTACCAGAGACCATTCCCTTGTGGCATTCTGTGTCTTAGGAGGGATATTCTCGGAAGGAATTGATTTAACCAGGGAACGTTTGATTGGCTCTATTATAGTTGGAACGGGACTTCCACAGGTGGGAAATCAGCGGGAAATCTTATCCAATTATTTCCAGGAAACATCAGGAAATGGATTCCAGTATGCATATTTGTACCCAGGAATGAATAAGGTCCTTCAGGCTGCAGGACGGGTGATTCGAACCAAAGAAGACCGTGGGGTGATTGCTTTACTGGATGAGCGTTTTTTGAATACAGAGTATTCCAATATCTTCCCCAGAGATTGGACAGGCTATGATGCATGTAATATACAGGAGGTACCGGGACTGTTAGAAGATTTTTGGGCAACCTGTGAATCAAAGTAAAATCCAGACCAAGTATTACTCCAGTCCGGGAAGCATATGAAGAAAGGCTTCTGCCGAAGCAGACAAAGGAAGGGTTGGATGTGTAGCCGCAACCATTTGTCGCTGGGGCAGGGGCTCTTTTGCTGTGAGAACCTGTAGCTTTTTGTTGGTATTGGTAAGACAATAATCTGGAACGAAGGCAATGCCCAGGCCAATTTCCGCTAAGTCTATTAGTAAATCATTACTGGATAATTGGATTTCAGGAATCAGCTCCAACTGATGCTGGAGAAATATTTTATGAAGATACTCGCTGGTGGTGCTTTGCTTACCAAGCATGATAATTGGATATTGATTAATGACAGACAGGGATACCTTCTCTTGGGGAAAGTGATAGTACTTGGGATGATACACAAATACATCTTGAAATTCTGCTACTGTCTTATAAATGTACGACTGGTTTAGTCGGATATTAGGGTAGTTGCTGATAATCAAATCCACCTTTCCCTGTTCTAAAAGGTCTACACAGCCGGAAGAGGTGGCGTTAGTAACCTTAATGGGTACCGATGGAAATTGTTCGTGAAACATTTTTAGGTAGGGCACTAGATAATATCGGCAAATGGTATCGCTGGCACCAATATGAAGCTGTCCAAGACTAAGAGCATCTGCATCCATAATCTGATCTTCTCCCCGGCGAATCAGATTCATAGCAGGCTCAATATGCTTTAAAAGCAGTTCTCCTGCAGGGGTCAGCTGAACCTTCTTAGTGCTTCGGATAAATAGAGAATGTCCCAGCTTTTTTTCTAGCGTTTTAATGGATTGAGATACAGCAGATTGAGATATAAATAGCTCCTTACTTGCATTAGAAAAGCTAAGCGTTGAAGCCACATGATAGAAAACCTTGTATAATTCATAATTAATATCCATCGTTATTTCCATTTCCTTCCTGGAGTAAAATCTGTTTGTATTTATTATATTAGTGATATTAATATGCGTCAATAGTATAAATTAGATATACTAATAAATGGTATAAGATAATATAATTTCAAGGACACCAGGTCCTGTGCTATAATGTAAGCAAATGCAAAATGTGCGTTAGCAGCTTTCCTTATACAATGGCTGCATATGATATATCTTATAATACAGGAGGTAATACAAGATGGGAAACGTAAGAAGAGTCTATGTGGAAAAGAAACCGGAATATGCGGTGGCAGCAAAATCATTATTGTCAGAAATCAACAGTTATCTGGGGATTAAGTCCGTAGAAGAGGTTCGTGTACTGATTCGGTATGATATTGAGAATCTGTCAGAGGAGACCTATAAGAAAGCAGTGAAGACAGTTTTCTCAGAGCCACCGGTAGATGTAGTATATGAAGAGACCTTTGATTATACAGGAAATGTATTCTCTGTAGAGTTTCTTCCAGGACAGTTTGATCAGAGAGCAGACTCCGCAGAACAGTGCGTAAAGCTGTTAAAAGAGGATGAGGAAGCTATCATCCGTTCTGCAACCACCTATGTAATTACCGGAGATGTTACCTCCCAGCAGATGGAAGCAATCAAAGAGCATTGTATTAATCCTGTAGATTCCAGAGAAATTGGATTAGAGAAGCCGGAAACATTAACAGACCATTTTAAAGAGCCTGCAGATGTAATTATCTTTGATGGCTTTAAGGATATGCCGGAAGAGGAATTGAAGGCACTATATGATTCTTTAGGGCTTGCTATGACATTTAAGGATTTCCTTCATATTCAGAAGTACTTCTATGAGGATGAGAAACGCAACCCCTCTATGACAGAGATTCGCGTTCTAGATACTTACTGGTCAGATCATTGTCGTCATACCACCTTCTCTACCGAACTGAAGAACGTAACATTTGAAGATGGATATTACAAAGCTCCAATAGAAGATACCTACAAGGATTATCTGGATAATTTTAAAATCTTATATAAAGACCGGGATGACAAATTTGTTTGCTTAATGGATTTGGCACTTCTTGCAATGAAGAAATTAAAAGCCGATGGTAAATTAGCTGATCAGGAAGAATCGGATGAAATCAATGCATGCTCTATCGTAGTACCAGTAGAGGTGGATGGACAAACAGAAGAATGGTTAGTTAATTTCAAGAATGAGACCCACAACCATCCAACAGAAATCGAACCCTTTGGTGGTGCTGCAACCTGCCTTGGCGGAGCAATCCGTGATCCATTATCTGGACGTACTTATGTGTATCAAGCAATGCGCGTTACCGGCGCGGCAGCCCCAACCGTTTCTGTAAAAGAGACACTAGAAGGAAAGCTTCCTCAGAAGAAATTAGTCCGAGAAGCAGCACATGGCTACAGCTCCTATGGTAACCAGATTGGTTTGGCAACAGGCTATGTGAAGGAAGTATATCATCCAAATTATGTAGCAAAGCGTATGGAAATCGGTGCTGTTATGGGCGCAGCTCCAAGACGTGCAGTACAAAGATTAAACTCGGACCCGGGAGATCGCATTATCTTACTGGGGGGACGTACCGGACGTGATGGAATTGGTGGAGCTACTGGCTCATCGAAAGCACATAATACAGAAAGTACAGCAGTATGTGGTGCTGAGGTTCAAAAGGGAAATCCACCTACAGAGCGTAAGATTCAGCGTTTATTTAGAAGAGAAGAAGTATCCTATATTATTAAGAAATGTAATGACTTCGGCGCAGGCGGCGTTTCAGTTGCCATTGGAGAATTGGCAGATGGACTGCAGATTAATTTAGATAAGGTGCCAAAGAAGTATGCAGGTCTAGATGGAACAGAACTGGCAATTTCTGAATCCCAGGAACGTATGGCGGTAGTGGTTTCTCCTGAAAATGTAGACACCTTTTTAGGCTATGCAAAGGAAGAGAACCTAGAAGCAATTGAGGTGGCTATTGTTACCAAAGAGCCACGTCTTGTTCTTACCTGGAGAGGAAAAGAGGTTGTAAATCTAAAGAGAGCCTTCTTAGATACCAATGGTGCCCATCAGGAAACCAATGTTACCGTTGATATGCCAGATGAAACAGATAATTATTTAGAACAGTTTGCAGTTGATGGTGTAAAGCAGGCGGTAGAGGCTGGCGATGTAAAGCAGGCATGGCTTACCACATTATCAGACTTAAATGTTTGTTCTCAGAAGGGCTTAGTGGAGATGTTCGACGGTTCCATTGGCGCATCCAGTGTATTTATGCCATTTGGCGGTAAGTATCAGTTAACGGAGACGCAGTCTATGGTAGCTAAGCTTCCGGTAGCTAAGGGAACTTGTGATACAGTTACCATGATGTCCTATGGCTTTGATCCATATTTATCTGCATGGAGCCCATATCATGGTTCCAGCTATGCAGTATTAGAATCTGTTGCAAGAATCGTAGCAGCAGGTGGTGATTACAAGAAGATTCGTTTCACCTTCCAGGAATACTTTAGAAGAATGAACAACGATCCACACCGTTGGAGCCAGCCATTTGCTGCATTGCTTGGTGCATATCAGGCACAGATGCAGTTAGGACTGCCTTCTATTGGCGGTAAGGATTCCATGTCTGGAACCTTTAATGAAATTGATGTTCCACCTACCTTGGTAAGCTTTGCAGTAGATATTGCAAGAGAGCGGGATATTATTACTCCTGAATTTAAGAAGGCAGGAAATGAACTGGTATTTTTCTATGCTAAGAAGGATGCATACAGCCTTCCGGATTATCAGCAGAATATGAAGTTATACGAAGCAATTCATACCTTAATTCAAGAGGGTGTCATTGTGTCAGCATATGCTATGGATTCTCATGGATTTGCGGCAGCAGTATCCAAGATGGGATTTGGTAATAAGTTAGGTGCAACCATTTATGACAATGTGTCAGAAGCAGAGCTGTTTGGTAACTGTGTAGGTTCCTTAGTAGCGGAGCTTGATGGCGCACAGTATGAGAAGGTTGCTAAGGTTATGGAAGCAGCTGGATTATCCCAAGATGCTCAGGTGGTTGGTATGGTTAATGACCAGCAGGCATTTATTTATAAGGATATGAAGATTACCATGGAGCAGGCAATTCAAACATGGACAACTCCCCTTGAGAAAGTATTCCCTACCAGAGTGACAGAGGACCAGAGTGTGCTTCACACCCCAGTTTATGAAGCAAAAGAAATTCATGTGTGCAAGAACCGGATTGCAAAGCCAACGGTATTTATTCCAGTATTTCCTGGAACCAACTGTGAATATGACAGTGCCAGAGCCTTTGAACGGGCTGGAGCCAATACCATTGTGAAAGTATTTAAGAACATGAGCGCAGATGATATTCGTGATTCCGTAAATGAGTTTGCAAAAGCAATTGATGAATCTCAGATGATTATGTTCCCAGGTGGATTCTCTGCAGGTGATGAACCGGAAGGAAGTGCCAAGTTCTTTGCCACAGCATTTAGAAACGAGAAGATGAAAGAAGCGGTTACGAAGCTGTTAAATGAACGGGACGGTCTTGCACTTGGTATTTGTAATGGCTTCCAGGCATTAATCAAATTAGGATTGGTTCCTTACGGCGAGATTCATACACAACAGCCGGATTCACCAACGCTTACCTATAACACCATTGGACGTCATATTTCCAAGATGGTCTATACCAAGGTTGTTACCAATAAATCTCCTTGGTTAGCACAGGCTAAATTAGGAGGCGTATATTGTAACCCCGCTTCCCATGGAGAAGGCCGCTTTGTTGCAAGCGATGAATGGATTGAGAAATTAATTGCAAATGGACAGGTGGCTACACAGTATGTAAATGATGCTGGTGAGGTTACTATGGATGAAACATGGAATGTAAATGGTTCTTATATGGCAATTGAGGGTATCACAAGTCCTGATGGAAGAGTCTTAGGCAAGATGGCTCATTCTGAGAGACGTGGGGAAGCCGTTGCTATGAACATTTATGGCGAACAGGACATGAAGATTTTCGAATCTGGTGTTGCTTATTTTAAATAAAAGATAGAGAAGTCTTGAATTTGTTTTTGGGAGACCGCATAAAAAAGAATTGTCTTTTTATGCGGTCTCTTTTCTTGACTATCAAATTAGAATAAAATAATTCAAATAAAATTTTAAAAACCTATTGACGTGGTAGGAATTAAGTGGTAACTTATACCTATCAAAGAGATAGGAATTAAAAACCTATCCAATGAAAATGAATGAAGGAGGAAAATCAGATATGAGAACAGCAATTAACACAAATGTCAGAAATCAGAAAACAGTCATGTGTAACTGTGTAGGTATGTGTTGTTGTATGATGCATAATACATAGTTTCATTTGTGCGCGTTTGACTATCTGATTTTTCACTGAATATGCAGGACATAGAAGTGGATGATAAGGGCAGGTACAATCGGGTACCTGCCCTTTTTCATACTTTTTTCTGATGAATGGGCATAATATATGCGTGAATAAAACAAAAAGATGATAGCAGCCAAAAATGGAAAAAGGATTACAAAAACATAGAAAAAGGAAAGAAGAGGAAATCGTCATGGGAAAAACATTTAAAGGAATTAATGAATTGGTAGGAAATACACCATTGGTAGAAGCAGTGAATATTGAAAGAAACGAAGAACTTCAGGCCACAGTCTTATTTAAACTAGAGTACTTTAATCCCGCAGGAAGTGTGAAGGATAGAATTGCCAAGGCAATGATAGAAGATGCGGAGAGTAAGGGACTCCTAAAAGCGGGATACACAATTATTGAACCAACCAGCGGAAACACAGGAATTGGTCTTGCATCTCAGGCAGCAGCCAGAGGTTATCGTATTATTATCACCATGCCAGAGACTATGAGTGTGGAAAGAAGAAATATCTTAAAAGCATATGGCGCAGAGCTGGTATTAACCGATGGATCGAAAGGAATGAAGGGAGCCATTGCCAAGGCAGAGGAGCTGCAAAAGGAAACACCCAACAGCTATATTCCAGGACAGTTCGTTAATCCTGCCAATCCTAAGGTGCATAGAGAAACTACAGGCCCGGAAATCTGGAATGATACGGAGGGCAAGGTTGATATCTTTATTGCAGGTGTTGGCACAGGCGGAACCATAACAGGAACTGGGGAATATCTAAAGAGCCAGAATCCGGATGTTAAGGTGGTAGCAGTTGAACCAGCAGGTTCTCCAGTGCTATCTACAGGTACTGCAGGTGCTCATAAGATACAGGGAATCGGGGCAGGATTTATTCCGGATACCTTAGATACTAATATATATGATGAGATTATCACAGTAGAAAATGAAGATGCATTTGCTGTTGGAAAGCAGATTGCAAAAGCAGAAGGTATTCTGGTTGGTATTTCATCAGGTGCAGCAGCATGGGCAGCGATTGAGCTGGCTAAGAAACCAGAGAATAAAGGAAAGACCATTGTAGCATTACTTCCAGATAATGGAGATCGTTATTATTCCACTGCCTTATTCCAGGAATAACATTTGCTAACAGAGAAAAAAGACATATAATAACAAACACAATAAAGAAAAGATGAGGTAAATAAAAATGAGTAAGGAAGCATTTAAGAATAGAAATTTAAAATTTGAAACATTACAGTTACATGTAGGACAAGAGGAACCAGATTCTGTAACAGATTCCAGAGCAGTTCCCATCTATCAGACAAGCTCTTATGTATTTCGTAACAGTGAGCATGCCCAGGCCAGATTTGGACTGGCAGATGCAGGCAATATTTATGGAAGATTAACCAATCCTACAGAGGATGTATTTGAACAGAGAATTGCAGCTTTAGAAGGTGGCGTAGCAGCCCTGGCAGTAGCTTCTGGTGCAGCAGCCATTGCCTATACCTTCCAGAACCTGGCACATGCAGGAGATCATATTGTTGCTGCTAAGAATATTTACGGCGGAAGCTATAATCTTCTGGCACACACCCTGCCGGAATATGGAATTACAGCAACTTTCGTAGACCCATTTAACTATGAAGAGGTAGAAAATGCCATCCAGGAGAACACCAAGGCAATCCACATTGAAACCCTGGGAAATCCCAATTCCGATGTGGTAGATATTGAACGCATTGCAGGGATTGCTCATGCACATCAGATTCCATTGGTAGTAGACAATACCTTTGCAACTCCTTACCTGGTTCGCCCTATTGAATACGGTGCTGATATTGTGGTACATTCTGCAACCAAATTCATTGGTGGTCACGGAACTACCATTGGCGGTGTCATTATCGACAGTGGCAAATTTGACTGGGAGGCAAGCGGTAAATTCCCATCTCTGACTGAACCAAATCCAAGCTACCATGGCATTAGCTTTACCAAAGCAGTAGGTGCAGCAGCATTTGTTACCAAGATTCGTGCGATTCTACTTCGTGATACTGGAGCAACCATTTCCCCCATCCACTCCTTTATCTTCCTTCAGGGCTTAGAGACCCTATCCCTTCGTGTGGAACGTCACGTAGAGAATGCATTAAAGGTGGTAACCTATTTAAATAACCATCCACAGGTTGAGAAGGTAAATCATCCATCCGTTACTGAAGATGCACAGCAGCAGGAATTATATAAGAAATATTTCCCTAATGGTGGTGGTTCTATTTTCACCTTTGAGATTAAAGGCGGAGAGAAGGAAGCCAAGGATTTCATTGACCATCTGGAAATCTTCTCATTACTTGCAAATGTTGCAGATGTGAAATCACTGGTGATTCATCCTGCATCCACCACCCATTCTCAGCTGACAGCAGAAGAGCTTGCCGACCAGGGAATCAAGCCAAACACCATTCGTCTGTCTATTGGAACAGAAAATATTGACGATATTATTGAAGATTTAGACCTGGCATTCCAGGCAGTTACAAAATAGAAATAAAATGACAGCAAGCCTTAATTTTAGTTTTTTTATCCAATGAGTTATGATATAATACATAGGGTACGCAAACGTGCTTCCATTGCTTTATGCATGGAAGCTTTTGTGTATAATAAAATGATTTGGATGTGCTTATGAAAGAGAGAGAAAAGTTCGGTTCCCGTTTGGGATTTATTCTGGTGTCGGCCGGCTGTGCCATTGGTCTGGGGAATGTATGGAAATTCCCTTATATGTGTGGAAAATATGGTGGAGCGGCATTTATTTTAATCTATTTGCTGTTTCTTGTAATCCTTGGACTTCCTATTATGGTGTGTGAATTCAGTGTAGGAAGAAAAAGCAGAAGAGGAGTAGCTTCTTCTTTTCGTGTGCTAGAGCCAGAGGGAAGAAACTGGCATACCTTTGGAATCTTAGGCGTGGTAGGTAATTATCTGTTAATGATGTTCTATACCACCGTGGCAGGATGGATGATGTATTACTGTTATCTGATGGCAGCAGGTAAGCTGACAGGACCGGAGGTTTCTTCTCTGTCTATTACCCAGCATTTCTCGGGAATGCTGCAAAGCCCGGCAACGTTAATGCTTTGGATGATTATTGTAGTGGTATTGTCCTTTGGAATCTGTGCTTTGGGTGTGGAAAATGGAATTGAGAAAATCAATAAAATTATGATGATATGTCTGTTAGGACTGATTGTTATTCTTGTGATTAATTCCGTAAGATTGCCAGGAGCAGAAGAGGGAATTAAGTTTTATCTTGTGCCGGATTTCAAGAAGATGGTGGAAATTGGTGTGGGAAATGTCATCTTTGGTGCCATGTCCCAGGCGTTCTTTACCTTAAGCATTGGTATGGGAACCATGTCAATCTTCGGAAGCTATATTGACCGAAAGCGCTCCCTGGCTGGAGAATCCATTACCATTACGCTGTTAGATACCTTTGTGGCAATCATGGCCGGATTAATTGTAATCCCTGCCTGCTTTGCTTATGGAATTGAACCGGATGCTGGACCTTCCCTGATTTTTATTACACTGCCCAATGTATTTGCCAAGATGGCAGGTGGAAGAGTCTGGGGCTCTCTGTTCTTCTTATTCTTAACCTTTGCAGCCTTGTCAACGGTAATCGCAGTATTTGAAAATATTGTAAGCTTTGGTATGGACTTATGGGGCATGAGCAGAAAGAAGGCCAGTGGAATTAATATTATTCTGGTGATTGTATTATCCATTCCATGTGTTTTGGGATTTAATCTACTGGCAGGCTTGGAACCGTTAGGAGCTGGAAGTACTCTGATGGATTTGGAGGATTTCCTTGTATCTAATAATGTATTGCCATTAGGCTCCTTAGTTTATCTCATGTTTTGTACCAGCAATGGTGGCTGGGGCTGGAAGGGCTTTATTGAAGAGGCCAATACGGGAATGGGATTGAAATTCCCTGGAAAGCTTCGCTGGTATATGACCTATGTTCTGCCTTGTATTGTGGTAGCAATTTATCTTAAGGGATATTATGATTTGTTCTCTAAGGAGAGCACGGTTACCTTTGTGATTTGGATGATTGTGGCATTTCTGTGGCTGGCCTTTATTGCATGGATTGTATTTGGCAAATCCAGAAAGAAAGCTTAGTATATATATACAAAAAATATAATAAATATTCACTATAAATTGTAGAACACATGGTTGAAAAAACGCACATGTTGTGGTAAACTTCTATAAGTTTAGGCATTTTTACATAAGGATTACAAAAAAGAAAGGATAGGGCAAACTATGAAAGCTTTTCTAATACTGGAAGATGGTACTATTTTTACTGGTGAAAGCATTGGTTCAACAAGGGAAGTCATCAGTGAGATTGTATTTAATACTTCAATGACAGGATATTTAGAGGTTCTTACAGATCCCTCTTATGCAGGACAGGCTGTTGTTATGACTTACCCATTAATTGGAAATTACGGAATTACTCCGGATATGGAATCTGGCAGGCCATGGGTAGACGGATATATTGTAAGAGAATTATCCAGAGTTCCCAGCAATTTTCGTTGTCAGGGAACCATTCAGGAGTTCCTTATGAAGAATGACATTCCGGGAATCAGTGGAATTGATACCCGGGCATTAACCAAGATCTTACGTGATAAGGGTACCATGAATGGTATGATTACCACCAATGAGAATTACAATTTGGAAGAAGTAATTGCCAGATTGAAGCAATACACTACAGGTGATGTAGTAAGTAAGGTGACCTGTAATGAGAAAAAAACACTGAATGCCGATGGTAAAAAGGTTGCATTAATGGATTTTGGTGCGAAGAACAATATTGCTAAGTCCCTAAATGAAAGAGGCTGTCAGGTCACAATCTATCCAGCAGATACCCCAGCAGATGTAATCCTTGCAGATTGTCCGGATGGCATTATGCTAAGTAATGGCCCTGGAGACCCGAAGGAATGTACAGCCATTATAGAAGAGCTAAAGAAGCTGTATGCCAGTGACGTTCCAATCTTTGCTATCTGTCTTGGTCATCAGCTGATGGCACTGGCAAATGGAGCTGACACCCATAAGCTGAAATATGGACACAGAGGTGGAAATCATCCGGTGAAGGACTTGTCTACCGGAAGAGTATACATTTCATCCCAAAATCATGGATATGTAGTTGATACAGATACGTTAGATCCTAAGGTTGCAACACCTGCATTTGTTAATGTAAATGATGGAACCAATGAAGGTCTTGCTTATACCAATAAGAATATCTTTACCGTACAGTTTCATCCTGAGGCTTGCCCTGGTCCACAGGATAGCGGTTACTTATTCGACCGATTTATTAACATGATGGGAGGAACACAATAATGCCAAGAAATAAAGACATCAAAAAGGTTCTGGTAATTGGTTCAGGACCAATTGTAATTGGACAGGCCGCAGAGTTTGATTATGCAGGAACGCAGGCATGTCGTTCTCTGAAGGAAGAAGGAGTAGAGGTTGTATTAGTTAATTCTAATCCTGCTACCATCATGACGGATAAGGAAATTGCGGATGAGGTGTATATAGAACCTCTTACCCTGTCCGTGTTACAGCAGATTATCTTAAAGGAGAAGCCAGACAGTGTGCTTCCTACCTTAGGAGGTCAGGCTGGACTGAATCTGGGAATGGAATTGGCAGAATCCGGCTTTTTAGAAGAGCATGGTGTCAAGCTGATTGGTACAACCGCAGAGACCATTTACCGTGCAGAAGACCGTCAGGCCTTCAAAGATACTATGGAGAAGCTTCACGAACCAGTGGCGGCATCCCAGGTGGTTAACAATGTAGAGGATGGAATTAAATTCACCAATACCATTGGATATCCGGTGGTTCTTCGTCCTGCTTATACTCTTGGTGGAAGTGGTGGCGGAATCGCACATAATGAAACAGAATTAATTGATATTTTATCTAACGGACTTCGCCTTAGCCGTGTAAATGAGGTTTTGGTAGAGCGTTGTATTGCAGGATGGAAAGAAATTGAATACGAAGTAATGAGAGATGCTGCCGGCAACTGTATTACCGTATGTAATATGGAAAATATTGATCCGGTAGGCGTTCACACAGGAGATTCCATTGTAGTGGCACCTTCCCAGACCTTAGGAGATAAGGAATATCAGATGCTTCGTACCTCTGCATTAAATATTATCTCAGAGCTGGGAATTACCGGCGGATGTAATGTACAGTATGCACTGCATCCAACCTCCTTTGAGTATTGTGTGATAGAGGTAAATCCTCGTGTAAGCCGTTCTTCTGCATTGGCATCCAAAGCTACTGGATACCCCATTGCAAAGGTAGCAGCCCAAATTGCCTTAGGATACAATTTAGATGAAATTAAAAACGCAATTACCCAGAAGACCTACGCAAGCTTTGAGCCCATGCTGGATTATTGTGTTGTTAAAATACCACGTCTTCCATTTGATAAATTTATTACAGCAAAGAGAACGCTTACTACGCAGATGAAGGCAACCGGAGAGGTTATGAGTATCTGCGATAATTTTGAAGGTGCTCTTATGAAGGCTATTCGCTCCTTGGAACAGCATGTAGACAGCCTGTTAAGCTATGACTTCACCCAGCTCAGTGACGAAGAGTTAGATGAACAGCTTCATGTGGTGGATGACCGAAGAATCTATGTTATTGCAGAGGCGCTGCGTCGTGGTATTTCTTATGAGAAGATTCATGCAATCTCTCAGATTGATATCTGGTTCATTGATAAGATTGCAATCTTAGTGGAAATGGAACAGAAATTGAAAACAGAGGAATTAACCGTTGCTTTATTAAAGGAAGCAAAGAGGATTGAATTCCCTGACAATGTCATTGCACAGCTAACAGGAAAGACCAAGGAAGAAATCAAGAAGCTGCGTTATGACAATGGAATTGTTGCAGCATTTAAGATGGTAGATACCTGTGCTGCTGAGTTTGAAGCTTCTACGCCATATTATTACTCTGTATTTGGAAGTGAAAATGAGGCTGCTATTACTAAGCCAAAGAAGAAGGTTCTGGTATTAGGCTCCGGTCCAATTCGTATTGGACAGGGTATTGAGTTTGATTATTGTAGTGTACACAGCACCTGGGCATTTGCAAGGGAAGGCTACGAAACCATTATTGTAAATAATAACCCGGAGACCGTATCTACAGATTTCGATATCGCTGACAAGCTGTACTTTGAACCTCTCACCGATGAGGATGTGGAGAGCATCGTAGATATTGAGAAGCCGGATGGAGCTGTGGTTCAGTTTGGTGGACAGACAGCTATTAAATTAACGGAAGCTCTTATGAAGATGGGCGTTCCTATTCTTGGAACAAAGGCTGAGGATGTAGATGCAGCAGAGGACAGGGAGCTGTTTGATGAAATTCTGGAGAAGACCCAGATTCCAAGAGCAGCAGGTGGAACTGTCTTTACTGCAGAGGAAGCAAAAGCTGTTGCGAATCGTATTGGCTACCCAGTTCTGGTTCGCCCTTCCTATGTATTAGGTGGACAGGGAATGCAGATTGCCTTTAGTGATGATGATGTGGAAGAATTTATGGATATCATCAATCAGATTGCACAGGATCATCCAATTCTGGTAGATAAATATCTCCAGGGTAAGGAAATTGAGGTAGATGCAGTATGTGATGGTACCGATATCTTAATTCCTGGTATCATGGAGCATATTGAACGTACCGGAGTGCATTCCGGAGACAGTATCTCCGTATATCCGGCACACACCATTGGACCAGATATCAAAGCAAAAATTACCGATTATACCCAGAGACTGGCAGCAGCCCTTCATGTGGTAGGTTTGATAAATATTCAGTTTATCGTAATGGATAATGAGGTATACGTCATTGAGGTGAATCCTCGTTCCTCTAGAACTGTTCCTTATATCAGTAAGGTCACCGGAATCCCAATTGTGGATTTGGCAACCAAGGTGATTATCGGAAATACCTTAAAGGGAATGGGATACACACCAGGCTTACAGCCAGAGGCAGACTATGTGGCAGTGAAGATGCCGGTGTTCTCCTTTGAGAAGCTAAGAGGAGCTGAGATTTCCTTAGGACCTGAGATGAAGTCTACCGGAGAGTGTCTGGGCATTGCAAAAACATTTAACGAAGCCCTATATAAAGCATTCTTAGGAGCAGGCATTGTCCTACCTAAGTATAAACAGATGATTATGACGGTAAAGGATGCAGATAAGGAAGAAGCGGTAGGCGTTGGTAAGCGATTTGAAGCTTTAGGCTATAAGATCTACGCAACCAGAAGTACGGCAAAATATCTTCAGGAGCATGGCGTAAATGCACTTCGTGTGAATAAGATCAGCCAGGAATCACCGAATGTTATGGATTTAATCCTGGGACATAAGATTGACCTGGTAATTGACACCCCAACTCAGGGACATGGAGATAAATCAAGAGATGGCTTCTTGATTCGAAGAAATTCTATTGAAACTGGCGTTCACTGTATTACAGCTATGGATACAGCAAATGCACTGGCTACCAGCCTGGAATCTGCAAGTGATGAGCTCACATTAGTAGATATTGCAACGGTTAAAAATATTTAATTTATAAGATAAATGTAAGATACCATACCCGGGGATTGGGTGTGGTATTTTGCATTTTTAGATGATAATCCGACACTTTTTATGAGATTGTAGGTTTATTAACAATCTATTAAAATTTATAATTTTTTAATACAATTATCCAACAGATGTATTATAATGGAAAATACCACGTTAGAAAGGATACTAGAAGAGAATGAAGAATTTATTTCAAAACCTGTGGCGTCACAAGGCGTCCGTACTGCTCATTCTTATTTTGCTGGTGGTGCAGGCATTGTGTGAACTGTCACTTCCAACCTATACGGCAGATATTGTTGATGTAGGAATTGAGCAAAATGGTGTAGACAGCTCTGTGCCAGATGAGATGACAGCAGACACATATGATAATATTACCCTGTTTATGAAGGAGGATGAGATTGCTGATTTAGAAGCATCCTATCAGCTGAATAATAAGGGAGTTTATGAATTAAAGGATATTAATGAGGAACAGAAGGAGACATTAGACGGTCATCTGAAGGTTCCCATGGTTATGGTATATTTCTTAGAGTATGGCTCTGAAGCAGGAGACAGCCAGTACTCAGAAATGATGAGTACTGGAAATATGTCCTTAGACCAGCTTAAGGAAGCGATTGATGCTGGAATGATGGATAAATCTACGCTGCTTACCATGCGGGATACCATTATGGATAAGCTGGGAGATTTAAGTGATTCTATGATTGCCCAGATGTCAGTACTTATGGTGCAGAAGGAATATGAAATCTTAGGCTATGACATGGAAGCATATCAGAGAAGCTACCTGCTGACTACCGGTGGTAAGATGATTATGATGACCATTCTAATGATGATGACAGCCATTCTCATTGGCTTCTTCGCTTCTCGAACAGCAGCAGGCATTGGCCGTGAGCTTCGAGAGAAGGTATACAGCAGAGTAATTGATTTCTCCAGTAAGGAGATGGATCAATTCTCCACTGCATCATTGATTACCCGATGCACCAATGATATCCAGCAGGTACAGATGGTATCTGTTATGTTGCTTCGTATGGTATTATATGCACCGATTCTTGCTTTAGGCGGCGTGTATATGGTTGCCCATACCAAGACAGGAATGAGTTGGATTATTGTTGTGGCAGTTATTGTTATTGTGGGATTAGTAAGTTCCTTAACTGCAATTACCATGCCAAAATTTAAAATCATGCAGAAGCTGGTTGACCGTATGAATCTGGTATCTAGAGAGATTCTTACCGGTGTGCCTGTCATTCGTGCGTTCTCCAGAGAAAAGCACGAGGAAGCCAGATTTGCCGAGGCAAATACCAATTTAATGAAAACACAGTTATTCACTAGTCGCTTAATGTCTCTTATGATGCCAATTATGATGCTGGTTATGAATGGACTGACACTGATGATTGTATGGTTTGGTGCTAAGAATATCGATGCCGGTAATCTTCAGGTTGGTGATATGATGGCATTTATTACTTATACCATGGTGATTGTAATGGGATTCTTAATGCTTACCATGATTTCCATTATGCTTCCACGTGCAGGCGTAGCAGCAGACCGTATCCAGGAGGTTATTAATACGGAGACTTCCATTAAAGATGCCAAGAACGTTGCAGATGACCGGATGGAAGGAAAGGGTGTATTACATTTTGAACATGTAAACTTCCGTTATCCCAATGCCGAAACAGATGTGTTACACGACCTTACCTTTACAGCAAAACCAGGAGAAACTACCGCTATCATTGGAAGTACCGGATGTGGTAAATCTACCCTGTTGAATCTGATTCCCAGATTATATGATGTATCAGATGGAAGCATTACATTAGATGGCGTGGACATTCGGGATATTTCTCAGAAGAAGCTGAGAGAGATTATCGGATATGTTCCCCAGAAGGCAGTATTATTCTCAGGAGATATTGAGTCTAATTTAAAATATGCCAGTGATGAAATTACAGATGAACAAATGGAGAAGGCCGCAGAAATTGCTCAGGCCATGGAGTTCATTAATGAGAAGGAGCAACGCTTTGAAAGCAGTATCGCCCAGGGCGGAAGTAATGTATCCGGCGGACAAAAGCAGAGACTGGCCATTGCCAGAGCTATCGCTAAGGATCCACAAATCTACCTCTTCGACGACAGCTTCTCTGCGTTAGATTTTAAGACGGATAAAGCACTTCGTAAGGCATTGGCGGAACATACTGCAGATGCAACCATTTTGATTGTTGCACAGCGAATCAGCACGATTCTTCATGCACAGCAGATTATCGTCCTGGATGATGGTAAAATTGCAGGCATAGGTACACATACCCAGCTGTTAAATACCTGTGAAGCATATCAGGAAATTGCAAGCTCCCAGTTGTCAGAACAGGAGATTGCAGAGACGAAAGGAGGCGTGAAGTAATGGCAGAGAATACAACACAATCACGTCAACCAAAAAGAGGACGTCACCATGGTCCAGGCGGAATGGGAATGCCGGCTGAGAAAGCAAAGGATTTTAAAGGAACTCTAAAGAAGCTTTTGGGTTACATGGGCGTATATAAGATTGGATTACTTTTTGTAATTATCTTCGCAGTTGTCAGTACGGTATTTAATGTTGTTGGACCTAAGATTCTTGCTAAGGCAACTACTGAATTATTTACAGGTTTGGTTGCTAAGGTATATGGTACAGGTGGTATTAATTTTCAGTTTATTGGCAAGATTCTGTTAATATTATTGAGCATTTATCTATTTAGTGCACTGATGTCTTTTATTCAGGGATATATTATGTCCGGGGTCTCTCAGAAGATGACCTTCCGCATGAGAGAGCAGATTTCAGAGAAAATCAACCGTATGCCTATGGCTTATTTTGAGTCTAAGACAGTAGGTGAGGTGCTATCTCGTATCACCAATGATGTAGATACCTTAGGACAAAGCTTAAGCCAAAGTATCACCCAGCTGATTACCAGTGTTACCACAATGGTAGGGGTATTGATTATGATGCTTTCTATCAGTCCGCTGATGACACTGATTGCTTTAACTATTTTACCGGTATCCATTGTTCTGGTATTAATTGTAGTTAAATTTTCACAGAAATATTTCGTTGCACAGCAGAAATATCTAGGTGAAATCAATGGTCAGGTGGAAGAGACCTTCAGTGGTCAAAGCATTGTAAAAACCTATAATAAAGAAGAGGATGAGCTGACCCGCTTTAAGGAAACCAACAATATCTTATATCAGTCGGCATGGAAATCTCAGTTCTTATCAGGATTAATGCAGCCGGTCATGACCTTTGTTGGTAACCTGGGATATGTGGCGGTAGCCATTGTAGGAAGTATCTTAGCAGTGTCAGGAACCATCACCGTAGGTGATATCCAGGCATTTATTCAGTATGTAAAGAGCTTTACACAGCCAATCACCCAGCTGGCACAGGTGTCTAATATGCTCCAGTCCATGGTTGCAGCAGCAGAACGTGTATTTGAATTCTTAGAGGAAGACGAGGAACAGGTTACCGGAGATTTGAAGCTTTCTGTGGAGGATGTTCATGGCCAGGTTACCTTTGACCATGTTCACTTTGGATACAATCCGGATAAGATTATTATTCATGATTTCTCCAGTAAGGTTGAACCGGGAGAGATGGTAGCTATCGTTGGTCCTACCGGAGCAGGCAAGACCACTATGGTGAAGCTTCTTATGCGTTTCTATGATGTAAATGAAGGGGCAATCCGGGTAGATGGTCATGATGTACGGGAATTCTCCAGAGAGAATCTAAGAGAGCATTTTGGAATGGTTCTTCAGGATACCTGGTTATTTAAGGGCAGTATTATGGAGAATATCCGTTATGGTAGATTAGAGGCTACTGATGAAGAGGTAATTGCAGCAGCAAAAGCAGCACATGCACATCACTTTATTGGTACCCTGCCGGGAGGCTATGATTTTGAGTTAAATGAAGATGCAAGCAATGTATCTCAGGGACAGCGTCAGCTGCTAACCATTGCCAGAGCAATCTTAGCGGACAACAGCATCTTGATTTTAGATGAGGCAACCAGCTCGGTAGATACCAGAACAGAGCAGCGTATCCAAAAGGCGATGAACAACCTGATGAAGGGCAGAACCAGCTTTGTAATCGCACATCGTCTCTCTACGATTAAGGATGCAGATCTAATCCTTGTTATGAAGGATGGAGATATTATAGAACAGGGAAATCACGAAGAACTCCTTGCACAGAATGGATTCTATGCAGACTTGTATAACAGCCAGTTTGAAAGTGCCCAAGCATAAAGTCTTTTTCCTACGATAGATGTGGTAAGATAGAACACAACAGAGATTTCAAAAATACCAGATGCAACCTGGAAATTTTAGAAACTCTGTTGTGTTTTTTTGTATGAAGTGAACTTCTGTGGCTTTGTATTTAAGTGGGTTTTCTCCGCAATATGGAGGAATAAAAAAATAATAAAAAAATTGTAAAAAAAGTGTTGACTTATGTAGGGTCTTTTAGTATACTAAATTTCGGTCGCAAATGAAACAGACCCCGGGATCTTAGCTCAGCTGGGAGAGCATCTGCCTTACAAGCAGAGGGTCACAGGTTCGAGCCCTGTAGGTCCCATTCATAAATCTTATATGGATTTATGATAACAATTTTATATGGCGAGATAGCTCAGTTGGCTAGAGCACGCGGTTCATACCCGCGGTGTCGAGGGTTCAAATCCCCCTCTCGCTACTTAAAAACCCTTGATGATTCAAGGGTTTTATTTTTTGCAATGCTGTTGTAAAAAATTTGTTGATAATTGAATATGTATCATGTATTATTTTAAGTATATAAGATTCGAAAGATAATATGTTTGCAGTATCGAAGTTATACTGTTGGGAGTTATAGATGGATATCACAGAATTAAATGAGGGAGCGCTGTTAATCGTTAAATCTGCATACTATGATCATGTAGAAGAAGACGATTCTAGTGTAAGCTTTGAGACAAGGTGTGTTACAGTATTAAAGCATGGCATCATGGTGGATGAGATTCATGATGAAGGAAGTCCTATTTCCTTTCGCTCCGAAAAAGTAAAGAATGACCTATATTGGATTGACGAGGGGAAGCCACCCATTGTATGGGAGGATGTTTCCATATTTCGGGTAAAGCGAAAAGGAGAAAGCTTCCATGCGATTGCACAAAAAAGAGTTGGATATAAACTAAATCGTAGGAATTCCTTTCGGGTTCCGGTGGGAAACCGTGGGGTGGCACGTTTGGGTGTCAGTCGAAAGACAGCGAATGTAGTTGTTAAGGATGTAAGCTGTTCTGGATTTGCCATTATTGTTGAGCCTGAGCACATTATTGAAATGGGAGATTCCATTCGAGTGGTTTATGATGATATTGGATTAAATCTGGCTTTGAATGGATTTTGTGTGCGCAAAGAAAAGCTAAGGGATGGAAGAAATGTATATGGATGCGTTCTGGATGCTTTTTATGGAGAAATCAGAGAATATGTAAATAGAAAACAGCAGGAGATTGTTGCTAGAAAGAAATCAAAAGAGGACGGAATATACAATTGATAAAAACAGAAATAGTTTCTGTTTAAGGAGGATAAAAATGAATATTATGGGGAACATGAAGTATCGGACAAAAATGATTATTCTAATGGTTATGTTTTGGCTTATGTCAGCCTTCGCTAATTATTGTTTATTTGATGGATTAGCAAAGATGAAAGCTGCTGCACAATCTGCCGTCAGTCAGAATGAAGCAGTCGAAATAACCAAGGCCTTGGATGCTCAGGCATCAAAATTGCAGTTTATGATGATTGTAGCAAGTTTGATTTTATTGATTTGTGTATTGATTTTTACATTTCTTGTTACCTATGATATGGTTCATTCCTTGAATGTGGCCAGTGATTTCTCATTGCAGCTTGCTAGTGGAGATATTTCCAAGAAATTAGATGACAAATATGTCAATCGAAAAGACAGTGTGGGAGATTTATCCAAAAGCATGAACCAGATTCAGATTAATATGAATGGATTAATTCAAACCATTCAAAGGGAAGCTGCTAATTTGGAGCAAGTGGTGGATCACTCCGTATCCAGCGTCAATTCCATGAATGAGGAACTAGAAGGCATTTCTTCTTCCACACAGAATGTAGCTGCTGGCATGGAAGAAACGGCCGCATCTACAGAGCAGATGAATTCTGTATCTCAGGAAATCGAGTTGGTTGCCAAAAATATTGCAAGCAATGCACAAAGTGGTGCAGAGCATGTGGCAAATATACACCAACGGGCAGAGGATACCAAGAAGGAAGCAACTGATAATCGAAACAATGCAGGACAAATGCAGCAGGAAATCAGAGTCAGTCTTACCAAGGCATTAAAGGATGCTGAAGTTGTAAGCGAAATTGAAGTATTAGCAGAATCTATTAAAGAGATTACAGACCAGACCAATCTCCTTTCATTGAATGCATCTATTGAAGCAGCCAGAGCCGGGGAAGCAGGAAAGGGCTTTGCTATTGTTGCTGATGAAATCCGTAATTTGGCGGAACAGTCACAGAATGCGGTAGTTCATATTCAAGAGGTTACAGAACGAGTTACTGGTGCTGTAGGTAATTTGTCTCAGGATGCAGAGAAACTTCTTGATTTTGTGGGAACAGATATTGTGAGAAGTTTTGATTTATTAGATCAACTGGCAGATTATTATCGTGGAGATGCGGAATATGTTGATGAGCTGGTGACGAATTTCAGTGCCACATCAGAAGAATTGCTGGAATCTGTAGAGGGAATTATGGATTCTATTAATGCTGTCAGTCAGGCGGCAGCGGAAGGTGCATCCGAGACCACCAGTATCGCGGAGATGGCTCAGAAGGTAGTAGGACATTCCAATGATGTGTCTTCTGAGGTATCTAAGGCAAGAGTGGCATCTGAAAAGCTGAATGAAGATGTAGATCGTATTGTAGTGGCTGGGTGATGATGAACAGTAATGGACAGCAATATATACAAAATCAAGAAAAAGATAAAGAAGCTGGAGCAGGAAGGTAGATTAAAGAATACAAAGCAATATCTGCAGCATGGTAATAAATCTGTCTACGATCATGTGATTCGTGTTACAGCAACCAGTCTGATGTTGGTGGATAAATTAAATCTGTCCATTGATGAGGACTCGCTGATTCGGGGAGCACTTCTTCATGATTATTTTCTTTACGATTGGCATGAGAAGGATAAGGCACATTCCTGGCATGGCTTTACCCATGCTAAAACAGCACTTCAGCGGGCCAGGGAAGATTATGAATTAAATGAAATAGAGGAGGACATTATTGCGCATCATATGTTTCCCCTTAATTTCACGCCTCCCAAGCATAAGGAAGCATGGGTTGTATCCATTGCAGACAAAATCTGCGCTGGAAAGGAGACCTTGCAACCCTATCAGACCGCAATTCTGAAATTATTTCAGAAAGATAAATAATGGAACAAAGACATCATTATTGGTTGATATCGTAATGATGTCTTTTTTTAAAACTATACAGTGTGTATAATTTCATAACACTGTAGTAAACATTGTGATTTGGTTTTCTCACTGGAACAGGGTAAAATTAGATTATCAAAAATCATTAGGAGGATTAGACAATGAAGAATTTAGCATTTAACCCATATTTACCCAGCTACGAGTATATTCCAGATGGAGAGCCTCATGTATTTGGTGACAGAATCTACATCTACGGAAGCCATGATCAGTTTAAGGGCGCAGATTTCTGCTTAAATGATTATGCCTGCTGGTCCGCACCGGTCACAGATTTGTCGGATTGGAAGTATGAAGGCATTATCTACCAGAGAAGTCAGGACCCAATGAATCAGAATATGAAGCAGTATCTTTATGCACCGGATGTGTGCCAGGGTACGGATGGTAAATATTATTTGTTCTATGCACTGCATATGAGCACCAGCATTTCTGTTGCAGTATGCGATACGCCTTGTGGAAAGTTCCAGTTCTTAGGTCATGTACATACCACAGAGGGCGTTACCTACGGAACACAGGCAGGAGAAATTAACTGCTTCGACCCGGGCGTATTAGTGGATGATGACGGACGAATCTATTTGTATATGGGCTTTTCTCCAGAGAAGGGCTTTATGCGTAAAATGATGGAAATGAGAAAGCGTAACTTAGACGGTGGCTTTGTAGTGGAATTAGAGCCGGATATGCTTACCATGAAGGGAGAACCCAAGCTAATAGCACCGGGACCATTGTTGGCAGATGGCACAGGATTTGCCGGTCATGCTTTCTTCGAGGCAAGCTCGATGAGGAAGGTAAATGGCAAATATTATTTCATATATTCTTCCGTGTTAAGCCATGAATTATGCTATGCAGTAGGTGATTCTCCGGTAGGACCCTTTACCTACCAGGGTACCATTATCAGTACAGGGGATGTGGGACTCCATGGAGTAACCATCGATGCACCAATGAATACCATTGCCAATACCCATGGAAGTATGGAAGAAATCAATGGAAAATGGTATGTGTTCTATCATAGACACACCGATTTAATCCAGTCCTCCCGCCAGGGCTGTGCGGAAGAAATCGCCATAGATGAAAATGGACAGATTGCCCAGGTGGAGATGACCAGCTGCGGATTAAATGGTGGTCCATTACCTGGAACAGGAAGCTATGAAGCAAGAATTGCCTGCAATCTGGTAGGTAAGGATGGCGTGCTTCGTTATGAAAGAAAGAGAATCAAGAAGCCTACGGCTCCTTACTTTACCCAGACCGGTGAGGATAGAGAGGACAATCCAGACCAGTATGTGGCAAATATGACCGATGGCTCCTGGGCAGGATATAAATATTTTGATTTCAATCAGGAAAATGAGATAAAGGTAGAGGCCAAAGGCAAGGGAAGCGGATGCTTTGAAATTAGAAATACAAGAGATGGAGAAATTATTGGAGCGGTAAGCTATGATGCATCCCAGACCTGGAAGGAATATACCGGAGCATTTACTCCAAACACAGGAAAGCAGGCAATTTATATTACCTACAGAGGAACCGGAAGCGTAGATATGAAGACCATTACCTTCCAGTAGAACGTATTTTATGAGAGGTAGAAGGTATGACCAAGAAGAGGAGTAAACCATTTCTTAGAACAGATAAAGCCATTGTAGATGCATTTATAACCTGTTCTATGGAGAAGCCCTTTGAGCAGCTGACGGTGCAGGATATTATTACCCAGGCTGGAGTGAGCCGTTATACCTTCTATACTCATTTTCATGATAAGTATGAGATTGCAGAGCGGATACAGCAGGAAATGTATCAGGCATTTGTCAACTACATGGAACAGCTGGTGCCACAGATTGAATCCCAGCCCCTGGATTATCACAGGCATAATATGACGTTAGATGAGACAGTGCAGCAATTTATGCAGGAAAATTTCATTCCTATGCAGTCCATTGGGGAAATCCACACAGACACCATTGATATTGGCAAGAAAATGAGGGGGTATTTTCACGATAGTTACCTTAGAAATAATGAAACAAGAAAAACACTTCCTTTAGAGGCGGAAATTTATGGAAGTGTGATTACGGCTATTTCAGAATTCTCCTACCAGCAGAATGCGCCGGTTACCAGTGAAGAAATCTTTGAATCTAATATACGTGTGATGGCCCAGTCCATTGGCATGCACAACATGGATAGAATTGAGAAGCTCATTGCAGATTTAAAGCAGGAAATGTATCAGTAAATGTGTTTTTTTATTTAGATTATGATAAAATATTATTTAGTTACTAATATTTCATGGTTATGAAGATGGATAAGAGGATGATAGCATGAACAAAGAGATTCATTGGGGTATTTTAGGCTGTGGTGTTGTTGCTCATGAGATGGGGCAGGCATTGCAAAACTCTGGAAAAAAGATTTATGGTGTGGCTAATCGTACCAGGAATAAGGCAGAGGAATTTGCCAAAAAATATCAGGTGGAAAAAGTATACGATCATATTGAGGATATTTTCCATGATCCCAAGGTAGATGTTATCTATATTACAACACCTCATAACACACATATTCAATTTTTACGAGAAGCATTGTCTCATAGGAAGCATGTATTATGTGAGAAGGCAATTACTTTGAATTCCGGTGAGTTGGAAGAAGCATTGACGATTGCCAGGGAGCATGGTGTTATTCTGATGGAAGCAATGACCATATTTCATATGCCACTTCATAAGAAAATGAAATCATTGATTGATGCAGGCACCTATGGACAGGTGAATATGATTCAGGTTAATTTCGGCAGCTATAAAGAATATAATATGAATAATCGATTCTTTAATCGGAACCTGGCAGGAGGTTCCCTGTTAGATATTGGTGTTTATGCCATTTCTCTGGTTCGTCTCTACATGAATCAGAACCCCAATATGGTCAAATCCCAGGTACGTATGGCCAGTACCGGAGTAGATGAGCAGGCAGGAATTCTTCTTATGAATGATTTAGGACAAATGGCTACCATTTCCCTGTCCTTACATTCTAAGCAGCCAAAACGTGTCACCATATCCTGCGATAAAGCATATATAGAGATTTTCCAGTATCCGCGAGGTGAAAAAGCAGTGGTTACCTATACTGAAGATGGACATACAGAAACCATCGAAGAAGGAGAAACGCAAAGAGCACTTCAGTACGAGATGGAAGATATGGAGGAGGCAATTTTAAACGGTGGAAACACACACATTCAGGAGACAAGGGATGTGATGCAAATTATGACAGAAATACGCAGGGAATGGAACATGACTTACCCGGAAGAAGAAATGGAAATGAGGAGTTAATATCAATGGCAAGGCAATTCACCAAATACGTGCTGCAGAGTGTGATAGGGATGATTGGAATCTCTATCTACATTCTTGCAGACACCTATTTTATCTCCTTATATTCCGGCGCGGACGGACTGGCTATGCTGAATCTGGCACTACCAATTTATGGGCTTATGTTTGCCATTGGTTCCATGATAGGCATTGGGTCGGCTACCGGATTTTCTCTTCGTCATGCTGTGGGAGATTCTGTGAAATATCATTTTACAGAGTCCTTGGAATGGAGCTTGATTTTCGCACTTCCCTTTGTGCTTTTGGGAATATTTGCACCGGAGCAGGTTCTTACAGTTATGGGAGCGGACCAAACGCTGGCATCACTGGGAAGCAGTTATATACGCATTGTACTGATTGGGGCTCCTCTATTTATGACCAATTATACCTTTACCTCTTTTGTGAGAAATGATGGTGCACCAACCATTGCCATGCTGGCATCTATTGGTGGAAGTGGATTTAATATTGCATTTGATTATATTTTTATGTTTCCCATGAACATGGGGTTAAAGGGAGCAGCCCTTGCTACCGCAATTAGTCCACTGGTTACCATTTGCATTACACTGGTACACTATTTATCTCATAAGAATCAGGTGCCGGTATACTGCAAGGCACCATCTGGAACATATCTACTGCATGCCTGCAAGCTTGGGGTTCCTTCCTTTGTAGGGGAAATTGCGGCAGCGGTAACTACCCTTACCTTTAACACCCTGATTCTGGCATGTGCTGGAAATGTAGGTGTTGCAGCATATGGAGTGATTGCTAATATTGCATTGGTGGTTACCTCAATTTTTAATGGAATTGCCCAGGGCATTCAGCCGTTGATAAGTCATAATTATGGTCAGGGCAAGAAGAAACAGGCAAAGCAGATATTGAAGCTGGGAATTGGCTTGTCCTTGTGTGTCATGCTCATTGTATTAATCAGTACCTATCTTACAACAGATTCCATGATACAGATCTTTAACCATGAAAATAATCGTAAGCTATATGAATATGCATTTACAGGATTGCGACTTTATTTCTTAGGGTTTATATTTGCATCCGTGAATATTGTTCTGGTGACCTATTATGCGGCAACCAATCGTCCTGGACCGGCAATGGCTGGTTCTCTTTGTCGTGGTATGATTGCAATTGTTCTATGTGCCGTTATTTTATGGAAGTTACTGGGACTGACTGGGATTTGGATGTCATTTCTGGCATCAGAGGGTATTACCTTCCTGTTGCTACTCTTTATGACAGTAGTTCAGGGGCGCAGTAGGAAAGTGGGGGCTTTATAATGGATAAAACAATGCTGATTGTAGATGATGGGGCGATGAACAGAGAGATGCTGAGGAATCAGTTCTGCCAGGAATTTCATGTATTAGAAGCACAAAATGGGGAAGAAGCATTACAGATTGTAAAAGAACAAAAAAATACGATTGATATTGTATTACTGGATCTTATGATGCCCGAAATGTCAGGAATTGAAGTTTTGAAGCAAAGAAAACAACTGGAATATTTTCAAAAGATACCAGTGATTGTTATTACCGGCAGTGGCAGTATAGAGGATCAGGTGGCTGCCTTTGAAGAGGGAGCAAGTGATTTTGTATCCAAGCCCTTTACTCCGCAAATTGTTGCAACCAGGGTAAAGAATGTGCTAGCATCCAAGCAGCAGCTTGATATGGTTGAAATGGAGGCCAGAAAGCTGAAGATGAAGGCAGAGAAGGATGAGATGACCGGTCTGTTCAACAAAGCAACCACGGAGATGATGGTTCACGAAATCGTAGAAGAAGGGCAGGGAGCCCTTCATGCACTGATGATTTTTGATATTGATAATTTTAAGACCGTAAATGATACGCTGGGACATCCAGAGGGAGACCGGGTCATTCAGATGATTTCATTAATCTTAAGTTCTCAGTTTCGTAAGACAGACGTGATTGGAAGAATCGGTGGAGATGAATTCTGCGTTCTAATGAGAGACGTTTCTAACAAAGAGATTGTGTATCAAAAGATTCGCGAATTATTGCAGTTAATGGAATATAAACCAGGCATATCCATTCCGGAGTATGTAACACTAAGTATTGGATTGGCCACAACCCAGGATTCTTCTGTCAATGGGACGGAGCTTTTGCAAAGGGCAGATGAAGCATTGTATCTTGCCAAGCGTGGGGGAAAAGCAAGATATCGGGAATACGGCGTTGAAGTTGCAAATGATGGACCGGATAACCGTAATTCTGTGGTGGTAATTAGTTCTAACCGTGGTCTGTGCAGTATGGCACATGCTGTGATACCAACCAAGTTGAAAATAATAGAAGTACCGTGCGTAGAGGCATTTAGTAAGTTGTGCAGTAAGGACCAGGCACATATCCAAATGTGTCTCTTAGATATCTCGGAGGAAACAGGAGATTTATCCTATATCTGGCAGGAATTGCAGCAGCTTCCATGGGTATCCATGGATCGGGTGTATGCCATTTGTCAGGAGGGAAGTAAAAAGCAATATGTGGAAGCCATGCAGCATGGAGTCAGGGATTTGGTTGTGGCAACCTTAGAAATGGATTACTTCAAAGCACGTATAGAACACATTATGAAACAGCTGGGAATTCTAGAATCCTAGCTGCATGTTCATACTCTATTCACATTTTGGTGATAGAATGATTGCCATGCTAGAAAAAGAGAAGGAAATTCCAATGATAAAGATTCATTCATTTATATCATATATGATGAAATATAAAAAGCTTGTGATAGCATCAGCACTTTTGCTGGTGCTATTTGCATTATCCTTTCACGAAGGGTTCTATCAGCAGACCATTGTGAAGGTTACAAAGGTGGAAAATACCTATGAATCCCAGCGAGAAGGTGTAAATGGACAGGTGGAGAACAGCTATTTGCAGGAAATTACAGCGGTGGTTCGAAATGGAGAACAGAAAGGAAATACCATCACATTTTCCAATGAATATTCCGCCTCAGAAACATTGACTACAGAATATCGTAAGGGAGATCGGCTTTTTGTAGAATTAAAAGGAGAAGGAAGTGCCACGCAGCAGGTAGTGGTACTTTATCCCAAGAGAGATAGTTATTTATTCTTATTTGCAGGAATTTTTCTTTTGCTTTTGCTATTTTTGTTTCGAAAAAAAGGATTTCTTACGCTATTATCAACAGGAATCAATGTGGCCTTCTTCTTTTTTATGCTGCAGTTCTTTGAGACAGATGCATTCTATCATTGGATGTGGATTGGGGAATTGGCATTTTTTATTATCGTTACCTTGTTATTTGTAAGTGGAGTACATCGTAAGACGTTTGGAGCGATTCTTTCCACCATTGGAACCGTTGCCCTGGTAGCAGTGCTGTATGCGGTTACCATCTACACGGATAAGAGCATTGCATATGAGATGCAGCCAAACTACGTTCCTCATATTCCTTTAGATCAGGTGTTTTTTATTAGTACAGTGATAGGTATCCTTGGAGCTGTCATGGACATTGCAGTTACCATCAATGCATCTGTTAGTGAGTTGGTTGCAGCAACGCCGAATATTAGCCTGTCCCAGGTATATCGTTCCATTGTGGTAATCGGACATGATACCATGGGAACTATGGTAAATGTATTGTTTTTCTCATATTTAAGTGGAAGCTTTCCCTTGTTTGTACTGAAGTTCAGTAATAATTACTCACTGACTGCTATCATATCAAATGATTATATTTTTGATTTGATTCGGTTCCTTACCGGCTCCATTGGAATTGTGCTGGCCATTCCCATATCAGGAGTCATTGCAGTATTGCTATGGAGAAAGGATATGGTGAAGGGAAAATGATTGGAGTCTTGATTTTCATTCTATTTATGTTAATGGCATTGGTGGGACAGGAGAGAGGTGTAGCGTCCTTCTTCACACTGATTGTAAATATTGTTATTGGATTGATTAGTGTCTATCTCATAGCACTGGGCATGCATCCTCTTGTTGTTATGATAGGAAGCTCTGCTTTGTTTACCCTGGTTACCATTGTTTGTCAAAACGGAATCAATCAAAAGAGCATGGCATGTCTTTTGGCAATACTCATTGTAGTAATCATTACTAGTTTGCTGGTGTGGTATATTTGCATCAACACCCATATTTCAGGATTTACAGAGATTGAGATACAGGAAGAAGAGACCAATTATCTTAGTTCTGGTGTGAACTTTAAGATGCGTCATTTGCTGATTCTAGCCATGGTGTGGGGGCAGCTGGGAGCTATTAGTGATACTAGTATGGCAGTAGCATCTGCTCTTCATGAGATTGCATTTCATAATCCACAGTTTCAGCGAAGCAAGCTGTTTCAAGAAGGAATGATCATAGGAATGGATATTCTGGGAACTACGATTAATACCTTATTCTTCGTGTCCTTGGGAGAATCGATTCTAATGTATCTGTATTATCGAACCTATTACTACACACTGCCCCAGATATTGAACTCTTCCTCCTTCGGGCAAACCATCTATATGGTGCTTCTTCCCTGCTTGGGCTGTATGCTGATTATTCCCATTACAGCAGCCATATATTCCTACCTGGCAAGGAGAACCCGGGAAAGGTAGTTCTTAATCCTTGGGACAAAAATCATGCATGGTTTTTCGAATGTGTTGGTTCTTATCCCAGTTCATCAGCTTTAAAAACACCTCAATCATAATATGATTGTAGATGGAAGGATTCCCATAATCATTGACAGAACCATTGAAGGTAGAAAGCTGAAATTCCGTTAGGGCTTTTGCATAGATATCTGCCTCGATTTCCTTGTAAGGAGAATTGGATTCTGTTACATATCGATTTCGCAGCTCCTGGGCGATGGTTTCTGACAGGTTCACCTTATTGGTGTGTATCTTACGCAGGGCATTTACATAGGGCAGATAGGAGGCACTGATTTCCTGAATGCGGGCATTGTACTGTGACTGGGGAAGACTGGATAGAGAAGTAACGATGGTTTTCTGCAGCTGATGGTAGTCTGTAAGAAGCTGTTCTCCAATAGCCTCCTTATCCATAAAGTGCTGGTAGAAGGCTGCCCGGCTAATGGGAGTTTCCTCTAGAAGCTGTTGAATGGTAATGTATTCGTAGGAATGCTGTTCTAATAATCTGCAAAAGGCATCTACAATGGCCCGGTCAGTACGAAGGTACTGGGGGCTTTTTTTTGATTTATTCATTATTTCATCCTGGTTCATAGCATATGGTCCTTTCTATTTGTTACGTGTAAGCACCTGCCACAGACAGCTTCATTTGAAAGCTCTGTCAGTCTTAGATAATTATAGTATACACGAAGATACAAAAGTAAACAATAAGTTTACTTTGTGAAATAATTATATACATTTGAATATTTTCATACAGCAAGCTTCGTGATAACATAAATATAACAAAAGATAATTATGCTATAAGCATTGACACAAAATTGTTATGATAAAGGGAGGATTTCACACATGGATTATCGTCAAATGATTGGATTTGTAACCGGAAAAGGCAGTAAGCACCCATATCCACAGCATCTGCAGGATGGAAGAAAAATTGCGGGGGAGGGAATGGTTCTTCTTAAGAATGAGAAGCATACTCTGCCATTGAAGGCGAAAGCAGTAGCCCTCTTTGGAGCAGGAGCCGTGGATACCATCACCTGTGGAACCGGTTCTGGATTTGTAGCAGCACCTTATAAGGTAAATGTAAAGCAGGGACTGGAGAAGGCAGGAATTCAGATTACCAGTAATGGCTGGATCAAACGATTCGAGGATGCCAGTAAGAAAGCCAATAAAGAGGATAAGACCTTATCGAAGATTGACCGTATGTGGAGTGGACTATCCATTTTAATCGACGAGATTGCAATTACGGATGAAGATATCCAGGAGGCAGGCAAAGCAGATACTGCAATTTATGTAATTCGCAGAAATGCAGGAGAGGGCAACGACAGGAAAGCTGCAAAGGGCGACTATTATCTTTCAGACTTAGAAGAGGAAAATATCCGAAAGGTGGCAGCAGCATTTGCACACACCATTGTCGTGTTAAATACCTGCGTCATGGATGCCAACTTCCTGAATGAGATTCCAGGAATTGATGCAGCACTTCTTATGTCACTGCCTGGAAATGAAGCAGGAAATGCAGTGGCAGATATAATAACCGGCAAGGTGAATCCATCAGGACATTTGACAGATACCTGGGCTAAGAAATATGAAGATAATCCAGCCAGTGGAAGCTTTGGAGCAAATGATGGTGATTCTCTTCAGGAGGATTATGTGGAGGATATCTTTGTTGGCTATCGTTACTTCGATACCTTTGGAGTAGAGCCACTGTATCCCTTTGGATATGGATTGTCCTATACCACCTTTGAAATGCATGTGGAAAAGGTGGAAGCAGACTGGAAACAGGTAGCCTTAGAGGTTCAGGTGAAAAACACCGGAGACGTGGCTGGACGTGCAGTACCACAGGTATATGTAACAGCACCAGAGGGAACATTAACCAAGCCTTATCAGGAGTTAAAGGGCTATGGCAAGACTGGTATCATCCAGCCGGGACAGACCCAGCAGATTACCATAAGCTTTGCTACAGAAACGTTGGCTTCCTATAGTGAAGCACAGGCAGCCTTTCTTATGGAGGCAGGAGACTATGTGATTCGATTGGGAGCTCATAGCAGAGATACTCATGTAGCGGCCTGCATTACCGTAGATGACCTGGCAGTTCTTAGAACGGTAAAGAATCAGGTACCGTTAGATAAGCCATTAGAAACCATGAAAGCACCAAAGAGACAGCCAGAGAAAATCACAGGAGTAACACAGCTTCACCTGATAGCAAAAGACTGTATTACAATTGACGGAATTCTTCCTGCACAGCCAGAGCATTGGACAGATGCACCAGCTACAGATGCAACGCTTGTTGACGTAGCAGAAGGTAATGTAAGTATGGAAGCCTTCGTAAATTCTCTGGATGAAGAGGTACTATATCGTCTGGTGGCAGGAAGCTCAGATGAAACCCCTTATCAGGTTCCATCTAGATGCTCTAAGAAATATAAGCCGGTAAAGGGACCATCCTCTTCCGGAAGTACAACGTCACTATTTGCTTCAAGCCTTGCCATTCCCAATCTTTTGGTAACCGATGGCCCGGCAGGCTGTCATTTACCACTGTGTGGAGCTACCAGCTATCCAGTTGGAGTACTGATTGCCCAGACCTGGGATGATGAGATGGCCAGACTGGCAGGAACTGGTATTGGAAAGGAACTGGCATATTATAATTACAGTGTTATCTTAGGACCTGGAATGAATATTCATAGAGATCCATTGTGTGGTCGTGCCTTTGAATATTACGCAGAGGACCCATTGATTTCAGGCAAGGTAGCAGCAGCTACCACAAAGGGAGTACAAAGTACCCCAGGAACCGGCGTGTCTATTAAGCATTTTGCATGTAACAATCAGGAGGCTGATCGATTAGATGAAAATAACACCGTAACAGAGCGGGCACTTCGTGAGATTTATTTAAGAGGCTTTGAAATCTGTGTTCGAGAAGCAGATCCTATGACCATAATGACCAGCTACAACAAGATTAATGGAGAGCATGTATCCTCCAGACAAGATTTGTTGGAAGGCATTGTAAGAGGAGAGTGGGGCTTTGATGGTCTTGTTATGACAGACTGGGGAACTCATAGTAATAAGGCTTATGACCTGGCAGCGGGAAATGATTTGATTATGGGTGGCTACCGCAGTGATTTCCTAAAGGCAGCAGTACATGGACTTCAGCCGGAGTTTGTAGACAATGGCTACGTTAAGGAAGAAGAATTTAAGGTATTCGGAGGATTCTTTACCAATGTAGTAGAATCCTGGAATGTATTTGAGTTAGATGCCAAGGGCGAAGACACCGTAAGTACCACAGTACAGCCAGGCGTAGCATTAAATGAGAAGATTGCACAGAAGGTAGAAGAACAGGTTGCTGAGATTACAGAGCATGAAGATGGAAGCAAAACCATCACCTATCGTGGATGCAATCGAGGAGCTTATCTGTCACTAGATGATGTGAGAAAATGTGCAGCACGTAATCTAAAGCAGATGATCCGTTCCCTTTCTTATCAGATTATGACGAAATAGTAGATGCGAAGAATTCTTTTCAGAGGACAAATTACAAAAAGGTGATTTGTCCTCTTTTTTCTGTTATAGTGATATTATACGGAGGGAAATCACATGGATCAAATGATTGAAATTAGTAATCTTACCAAACGATACGGAAAACATAGAGGGGTAGAGGATGTTACTTTTTCTGTAAAAACAGGAGAAATCTTTGGCTTCTTAGGACCAAATGGAGCAGGAAAATCAACGACGATTCGGTGTATGCTTGGATTGATTCATTATGAACAGGGCCAGATTAAAATACATCATTTGGATGCAACAACAAATCGTCAGGAGATTCTTAAGGAAACCGGTTATATGCCTAGTGAGGCGTGGTTCTACCCGGGCCTTACCATTAAGGAGATGCTGAAGCTGTCAGCAGATGTAAGAAAGAAGGACTGCCAGGAGGAGGCCGGGATGCTGTGCGACAGACTCCAGGTAGATGTAAAGCGTAAGATTAGTGAGCTATCCCTAGGAAATAGAAAGAAGGTTAGCATTATCTGTGCCATGCAGCATAAGCCAAAGCTGTTACTTCTCGATGAGCCTACCAGTGGGCTTGACCCATTAATGCAAAATGTATTCTTCGAGCTGGTAAATGAATATGTAAAGGAAGGTGCCACCTGCATGCTGTCAACCCATGTCTTGTCTGAAGTGCGTAATTACTGTGACAGAGTAGCGATTATGAGAGAAGGTAAGCTGGTGGTGACAGACAGTGTAGAACACCTTTTATCTAGCAAATCCAAGCGGATTAAAATGATTCGTGACGGGGAAAAATTGGATTATCTCTATCAGGGAGATTTAAACGATTTATATAAAGAGCTGCAGGGACACGATATTGCAGATATTAATATTGAGGAGCCTTCTATTGAAGAGGTATTTATGCATTATTATGAAAAGGAGGCGAAATAAATGTTGGCAATTTTTAAATATGAATGGAAGTCTGGTATAAAAAATCTTCTGATATGGGGACTGGCAGTTGGAGGCATGGGACTGGTTTGTATTCTTTTGTATAAGAGTATGGAAGGAGCAATGGCAGATATGGCTGACAGTTTTGCCGGTATGGGAGCTTTTTCAGATGCTTTTGGCATGAGTACGCTAAGCATCGCAACCCTTACGGGATATTTCGCAACGGAAATTGGTACCATACATGCCTTGGGAAGCAGTATGTTTGCAGCTACCGTGGCTACCGTGATTTTGTCTAAGGAAGAGGATGGTCATACATCAGAATTTACATTTTCCCTTCCTATGTCAAGGTATACCATTATTGCTATGAAATATGCAGCAGTACTGGCGAATCTCATTTGCTTCGCGGCAATCTGTGCATTGCTGTATTCTGTTGGATTTATCGGGCTTGGTGAGAAGCTTGGCAGAGAATTTATATGGTACATCTTATTGCAACTGTTAATGAATGTGGAAGTGGCATCTATATGCTTTCTAGTTTCCGCAGTGAGCAAAAAGAATCGACTGGGAGTAGGAATTTCTGTGGCCATGATACTATATTTATTTGATTTGATGGCAAGAGTCGTTCCGGATTTAGAGGATATTTTAATCATTTCTCCATTTTCTTATGCAAATGCTACGGCTATATTTGCCAAAGAACCAGTGGATGGTGGAGCGCTGATATTTGGCGTGCTTGTCACTGTAGTTATGACAGGGGCCTCGGCCATCATCTATGGGAGAAGGGACCTGGCCAGTTAGGTCAGGGAAGATATAGAAGATAGCAAATCGGAATGAACCAATACATATGAATCATGAGAAATGAATTGTAACATGGCAAGAAACAAGCTATACTGAAAGTCAGAACAGCATTTTATTACATAAGATGCAAAACCAGATGGATGAAGGAATGAAGATACCTTGGAGGTGTAATGTATGGCAAAATATCAATGTGAAGTATGTGGCTATATTTATGATGAAGAGAAGGAAGGCGTGCCCTTCTTGGAATTGAAGGAATGTCCGGTGTGTAAACAGCCGGTATCTAAATTCCATGAAATGAAGGAAGAAAATTCGGAAGCTGAAATTTCAGAGACCTCTGCTGAAAGTGAGAAGATTGAGAAAGAGCAGTCTCAAGAAGAACAACTTATGGATTTGTCTTATGATTCCAAATATGCAAGACAGGATGCGAGCTGTCGTTATATGAAGGAGATTCATGAGATGGCTGTGACCGGTCACTCTATCCATGGAGCCATGGGAACTCAGATGCCTATGCCAAACTGGGATGATATTCTGCTTCTTGGAGCCCAGCTGAATCCTCCTCCACTAAATGATGACGAGCCAGTGAATATTACCACAGTCATCGGTAAGAATGCCAAGAGACCTATGATATTAAGCGGACCCGTTTATGTGTCTCATATGTCCTTTGGAGCATTATCCCGTGAGATTAAGACGGCGCTTGCTATGGGAAGTGCTATGGCACATACTGCCATGTGAAGTGGAGAAGGGGGAATTCTCCCGGAGGAAAAAGATGCTTCCTACAAATACATTTTCGAATACATACCCAACAAGTACAGTGTTACTGATAAGAATCTAAGAAGCTCGGACGCCATTGAGATTAAAATCGGACAGGGAACCAAGCCAGGAATGGGCGGTCATCTTCCAGGGGATAAGGTAACACCTGAAATTGCAGCCTTAAGAGGCAAGGCAGTTGGTGAGGATGTACAAAGTCCAAGTAAATTCCCGGAGCTTCAAACCAAGGAAGACTTAAAGGACATGGTAACCATGCTTCGGAATCGTTCCGATGGCAGACCTATTGGTATTAAAATTGCGGCAGGAAGAATTGAACGGGATTTGGAATATTGTGTCTATGCCCAGCCGGACTTCATTACCATTGATGGACGCGGGGGAGCTACCGGCTCCAGCCCTTATCTCTTAAGGGAAGCAACCAGTGTGCCAACCATATATGCCTTATATCGTGCCAGAAAATACTTAGATTCCATTCATTCGGATATTTCTCTTGTGATTACCGGTGGATTAAGAGTATCTGCCGACTTTGCCAAAGCCATAGCTATGGGAGCAGACGCGGTTGCAGTAGCATCCTCAGCTTTGATTGCAGCAGCGTGCCAGCAATATCGCATCTGCGGCAGTGGCAACTGTCCAGTGGGAATTGCCACCCAGGACCCAGAGCTTCGCAAGAGATTAAAGGTGGACGCCGCCCAGCGGGTAGGCAACTTCCTTCAGGTATCCTTCCAGGAACTTAGCACCTTCGCTAGAATTACCGGACACTATGATATTCATGATTTGTCGGTGGAAGATCTAGTGACTATTAATCGGGAGATATCGGAGCATACCAATATTCGGCATGCGTAGGAGATGATGTGGGGCACAAAGATGTATTTGTGAAATGATATATTTGAAAACTACAACAAACCCAGTTGGAAATGTCAAGAAGTGCAAGGTGATATGCACATGGCTTGATGTTACCGACTGGGTTTGTTTATTTAGTATTAACAGAATTAATGTTAGAAAAATAAAGTGATGAATAAATATTTTTGCCGAAAGTGGCAAAAATATTCATTGAATAGTGCACGAAATCAAAACTTTGATGATTATTCTGTTTAT
>CAZYYO010000013.1:0-43894 GCA_964650965.1 uncultured Lachnospiraceae bacterium
AACGGATGAGTCAGTCAGGAAAATTAGATATGGATATTGTTGTGCTGCTTGTTCATGGTTACCTTAAGCATGCCGAATACTATGTGGGCCAAGGCATCCAACGACAGTATCATTCAGCTAAATGGGATGAAAGCAGAAGCAGATGGACAAGGCTGGGCTGTGTACACCACCCAGGCAGATTCCACAATAGATGCTGGAAGAATTAAGATGACGACACCAAGCACAGCTATCGGAACCATTTTAAATAGTGGTGGACAGAATAAGACAGAATACAGCAATCTAAATGAAGATGCAGATTATGTATTTACCGTTGAGGTGAACCAGGGATATACGGCCCATGTCATGGTGGATGGTCAGAATACGAGTCTTATGCCAGTAGAAGGCCAGGAGGGAACCTATACCTTTACCGTTCATATTGCCTATGGCGCATCGGTAGTACTCGTTGACCCATCATTTTCGTTAAATGTACCAGAGCCGAATCCACCAGCGCCTCAGCCGGGACCAGAGGAAGTACCTTATATGGATATATTGGTGGGAAGCCAATTATATTCTCATGTAACAAACGGTGCTGTTTTTAAAGGGAATTTTAACCTGGATGCCCTAGATATTCAGATTGTTAAAATATACGCAGGAGAGGAAGATGTGACAGGAGTATCTCTTAGTAATTGTAAAACCATCGGTTATATTCCGGATCAAGAGGGACGCAATCCGCTAGAACTTCATGTTTCTAATCGAACAACAGATTCTATCACAGTAAATATTGAAAATCATGAAGGAAATATAGATCCTCCCTTTTACTTTACCAATATTACCTTTGCTCAAAAAGGTGCCAGCTATGTGGGCGTATCATCCAATCTCCATCCATTTTTATTTCAGGATACAGTAGCTACAGATAAGGTTTCACTTAGCCCGGATGTGGTCAATCCATCTTCCTTCACAGTCTACTATGGATGTGATCAGGTCGCCCTGGAAAACGTATCAGGAGAGTCACCCATTTCAGGAATTGCAATTGTAGATGATATTGCTGCAGGGGCTGTGACCATTGAAGGGAATCAGGTGAAATTTCACAGTGCCTTCTATAATACCGTTGTTTTGCAAGTTACATTGGAGGATGGTACAAAGGGATACGTTCAGATAAATCGCATTGGAATCGAGCTGGCAGGATATGACTTTGGTGATAATAAAGAACAAAGACCGGATGGAAGCGGTCCTCTTAACTGTGCATATCATGGTTCACAAAATGGATTGGATTTATCGGATTCCAGATTTAATAATAAATATAATATCATTGCTTCCTTTTACTTTGATGGTTCCACAGGCGCAACAGGGGCTGACTATGACCTGATATGTACAGCAGTCTATCAGGACGGAAATATCAGCACGGACATTGTGATAGCAGCATCCACAACTCAGGGAGGCGTGAATGGAGAACACATTATGGTTTCCGATTATGTGCTTTGGTCAGGCGTAAAGGCAGAAGCACCAGTTAGGGTTTCGGTGACAGCAGTAAATCATAATGCACTTACCAATGCAGAGAGCTTTGGCGGTGCCAGATTTGGTTCAGGAATGGGTGTTACAAAGGAGTTTCGATAGGAGGAAACAACATGAAAAAAGGATATATGGGAATATGTATGATTCTGTTATGCCTGCTATTGACCCCGATGCAGACATTGGCGGAGAACCATACGGTAGAACGCATGGAAATCAATGTAGATGAAGGTAAGCTTACTGTAACTGGAGAGGTAACAGGGGTATTTGCCTGCGCAATCTGTGTTTATGATGAAAGTGGAAGTATGCTTCAAGCAATGGAAACCTGTCAGGTGAAGGCAGACAATTCTTTCTGCTATACCATGGAGAATTCTCTTGGCGCCGGAACGTATCTGGTAGCAGTCGCTGATTATCAGGGAGGAGTATCCCTTTCTAAGATGGTCGAAATAAAAGATAGCAGTGAAACAAATCAGGCCAAGCCCACCGCAACTGCAGCGAAAACAGGCGATGATGGAATACCGATTTTGGCAGCATGCGGAGGATTTCTTATTGCAGCTGCAGCATTACTGCTTTTTGTAGGAAGAAAACAAAAGCATTTCAAGTAATATGTTCATTTCCTTTACGGAGTAGTTAAAATCCCCTAAATCAGACAAATGTTATCTGTCTGATTTAGGGGATTTTTTTATAAATGAAGATATATGGAGGGGAGATACGTTATATTAAATAGAAAGAATCGTAAGGAGGAAATATGATGCAAATTTTATCAAGAGATATACTTATTAGTCTGGTGATGGTTTTGATGATGATAGTGATTACAGGCCTCAGGTCTCCAAAAAGTAGATTCTGTCCTTGGAAGACGGTATGCATTCTGGTATTTACCTTTGTCATAGGAGTTATTTTCTCATTAACAGGAATTTCTCCCATTAGTGGATTTGGCCTGCGTAATTTTGGACAAGGAATAAATTTGATTCCATTTGCAGGAATTGCAGATATTCTATCCCAGGGAATGATGGTATATTCTGTGATTAATATTGTAGGAAATGTTTTAATGTTTGCACCCATTGGATTTTTTGCTCCAATTTTATGTAAAAAGTATGAACATCTATCAAGAACAGTTTTGGTAGGGGCATCCATCTCTCTTCTTATTGAGTGCTCCCAGCTGTTTCTGGCAAGGGGAACAGATATTGATGATTTGATTTTAAATACCCTAGGTGCCGTCATAGGATATGGATGTTATCGATGGTATCAGAGGCTCTTTCCCAGTCTGTCAAAGAAGATTGCAGAAGCCAATGCACAAAATACCCCGAAAGTATTCTGGGTATGTGTATGGACAACCTACATCGTTATTGTAATTGGTGGATTCTACGATCGATTCCAGTTCGGTATTCACTCCCTGTGGTAGGAGATGTGTTTTTACAAAAATTAGATGAATCGCTTCTAAGGAAGTGTTATACTATCTCTAGTGCATGGTGAACGATATATCGTCGGCAGCGCATGCATGGAATTGAATGAGGATAGATAGGAGATTTGTTATGACATTAACATTTATTGAAATTCTAAAGACAATTTTTCTGGGAATTGTGGAGGGCGTTACAGAGTGGCTTCCTATATCCAGTACGGGACATATGCTTCTGGTAGATGAATTCATAACCTTAAATGCCAGTGCAGAGTTTAAGGATATGTTCTTTGTAGTGATTCAGCTAGGGGCAATTCTTGCAGTAGTATTATTGTTTTGGAAGAAAATGTGGCCCTTCCAGGTGAAGGATAAAAGCAAGCCAGTGGTAAAAATGAATATTATATCCATGTGGCTGAAGGTAGTAGTGGCCTGCATCCCTGGAGCTGTAGTAACCATATTATTTGATGACTACATTGATGCACATTTACATACACCTACAGTAATTGCTTTGGCATTGATTATCTATGGTGTGATTTTCATTGTTGTAGAGAATTGGAATAAGCATAGAAAACCAGTGGTACGAAGACTGGCAGATATTGATTATAAGACAGCTCTTTTGATTGGATTGTTCCAGGTGCTGTCAATTATTCCAGGAACCTCTCGTTCCGGTGCAACAATTATTGGAGCATTGATTATTGGCGTTTCTCGTGTGGCTGCTGCAGAGTTTACTTTCTTTTTGGCAGTGCCGGTAATGTTTGGCTTAAGCTTTATTAAGCTGGTGAAATTTGGATTTGCATTTACCTCTGCAGAGGTTATCATTCTAATAGTAGGAATGATTGTAGCTTTCCTTGTTTCCGTATTCGTTATTAAGTTCTTAATGGGATATATTAAGAAGCATGATTTCAAGGTCTTTGGTGTTTATCGTATCATCCTGGGAATTGTTGTATTGTTATATTTTGCATTCCTGGGCTAATCACAGTTCGTTAGAGAAGAGAGCTATGAAGGAAACCAAGAGAAAAATTCGCCATGTAATGCTTTTGTTGCTGTTTTTGGGATTGCTGTTTTTGGATGCCAGGGAACAGCCCTATTGGACATTGGCTGCAGCCGAAGAAAATGCTGTCAGCCAGCCGGCATACACATTGAATCCCTATGATACGCCCCTACCGGAGATACAGCAGGATAAAATCCAGGTGGCCTGTATTGGCGACAGTATTACTTATGGAGCAGGAGTTATGGATACGCGAAAGACTCAATCCTATCCAGCATATTTGCAACAGCTGCTGGGAGAAGACTCCCAGGTCATTAATTATGGCCTGGGAGGAAGGACCCTGGTTAGCACAGGAGACTGGCCTTATTGTGAAGAGGAATATTACCGCAGCAGTATACAGCAGCCGGCAGATATTTACCTTATTATGCTGGGTACCAATGATGCAAAGCCTATGAACTGGGATAAGGAGCGATATCTTACAGAGCTGAGAGCTATGGTAGAGACCTATCAGAAATTAGACACCAGCCCCCAGGTCTATCTGGTGACTCCACCAAAGTGCTTTGGCAAGGTAAATGATGAGACAGATGTGGATAATGACATTATCAGAAAACAGGTGCTGCCATGTATTGAGACGGTGGCTGAGAAAACAGGGACCAAGGTCATCAATATTTATCCCATGTTTGCACTTCATCCCTGGTGGATTGCAGATTATATTCATCCAGGTGCCAAAGGCAATCAACATATAGCCGCGTATATCTATCAGCAGATTCAATAGAGTCTGCTGATTTTGTTATTACATGTTGCATTTGCAACTGCATAGGTGTTGCATGTCATTTATTATAAATTACACAAGATATGGTAAAAACAAATTGACATACAGACTACATGTAGTATAATTTACTTTGGACGTAAAATACAGATAAAGTAATAAAGAGTATAAAAAGAGGGATGAATCATGAAGATTATTAAAAGAAGCGGCGTTGAAGATGAGTTTGTACCAGAGAAAATTAAAGCTGCTATTGTAAAAGCAAACCTAAGTGTTATGGAATCCAAGCGAATGGATGATGAAACCATAGACCAAATTGTGCATTATGTGGTTGCAGACTGTGAAACGAAAAATCGTGCAATCAGTGTAGAGGAAGTGCAGGATTTGGTGGAAAATCATATTATGGCAAAGCAGGCGTTTGCCGTTGCCCGTAATTATATCACCTATCGCTATGAACGTGCCATGGTACGAAAAAGCAATTCTACAGACGAACAGATTCTTAGCCTCTTAGAGTGCAATAATGAAGAAGTAAAACAGGAAAATTCCAATAAAAACCCCATTGTTAACAGTGTACAGAGGGATTATATGGCAGGAGAGGTAAGTAAGGATATTACCAGGCGTTTCCTTCTTCCTAAGGATATTGTGGAGGCACATGAGAAGGGCATGATACATTTTCATGATGCAGATTATTTTGCACAACATATGCATAACTGCTGTCTGGTGAATTTAGAGGATATGCTGCAAAATGGAACCGTCATTAGTGAAACGATGATTGAGCGTCCCAAGAGCTTCTCTACAGCATGTAATATTGCAACACAGGCAATTGCACAGATTGCCAGCTCTCAGTATGGCGGACAAAGCATTTCCCTGTCTCATTTGGCTCCATTTGTACAGGTGAGCCGGGAGAAATTCCGTAGGGAAACCAAGGAAAGATTGGAGAAAGCTGGTGTAGACCCAACAGCAGAATTATTAGATACTTTAGTAGAAGAACGGGTGAGAGACGAAATCCGCCAGGGTGTACAGATTATTCAATACCAGGTTACCACTTTAATGACCACCAATGGTCAGGCTCCTTTTGTTACTGTTTTTATGTATTTAAATGAAGTGGAAGAGGGACAGACCAAGGATGATCTTGCATTGGTGATTGAGGAAACCCTTCGTCAGAGAATCCTGGGAGTAAAGAATGAGAAGGGCGTTTATATTACCCCGGCATTTCCAAAGTTGATTTATGTTCTGGAGGAAGATAACATCAAGGAAGGCAGCAAATATTATGAATTAACCAAGCTGGCAGCACAGTGTACAGCCAAGCGTATGGTTCCTGACTACATTTCCGAGAAGGTTATGAAGAACTTAAAGCAGGGAAGCTGTTATCCTTGCATGGGTTGCCGTTCCTTCCTTACGGTATATGATGATGAAAATGGAAAGCGGAAATTCTACGGTAGATTTAACCAGGGTGTTGTTACCTTAAACCTGGTGGATGTGGCATGCTCCTCTCAGGGAGACATGGACAGCTTCTGGAGAATCTTAGACGAACGTCTTGATTTATGCTATCGTGCATTGCGCATTCGCCATGAGAGGCTGAAGGGAACCAAGTCGGATGTGGCTCCTATTCTATGGCAAAACGGTGCACTGGCACGGCTGAAGAAGGGAGAAACCATTGATAAATTATTATTCAATGGATATTCCACCATTTCTCTGGGCTATGCCGGACTCTGCGAATGTACCCGATATATGAAGGGCGTATCCCATACAGAAGAAGGTGGAACAGAATTTGCCCTTCAGGTGATGCATAAGTTAAATGACGCGTGTGCTAAGTGGAAGGCTCAGGATCATATTGATTTCAGCCTGTATGGAACACCATTGGAATCTACTACCTATAAATTTGCCAAATGTCTGCAAAAGCGTTTTGGTATGATTCCAGGGGTAACGGATCGAAATTATATTACCAACAGCTATCATGTGCATGTAACAGAAAATATGAATGCCTTTGACAAACTGAAATTCGAGTCTCAATTCCAGGAGCTGTCTCCTGGTGGTGCAATCAGCTACGTGGAAGTGCCTAATATGAAGGATAATATTGATGCAGTCATTTCTGTGATGCAGTACATTTATGATAACATTATGTATGCAGAGCTAAACACCAAGAGTGATTACTGCATGGCTTGCGGTTATGATGGGGAGATTCAGATTGTCCAGGAGGATGATAAGCTGGTGTGGGAATGCCCCAACTGTGGCAACCGTGACCAGGAGAAGATGAATGTAGCCAGAAGAACCTGTGGATATATTGGAACCCAGTTCTGGAATCAGGGTCGTACCCAGGAGATTAAGGAAAGAGTGCTGCACCTGTAATTTGACGCAAAAACACCAAAATATGTATAAAGTTTCTAAAAGCTGTCGTGACATATCATAATATGCCATGACGGCTTTTTCCTATCTTGCGACAGGTTTGTGGAAATCAGTTGAATGTGTGCAGTTTGTTGGCTATAATATAAGTAATTACTTACATTAAAAGCATTCTGATCTTAAACAGAATGAATACACGCAGGAGAAAGAGGACTCTACGATGAAAACATGCAGAGTAATAGAGAAAAGTAAATTGCAGGAGCTGATGAAGGAATATGAGCTTATCTATGATGTGGTTCGGATTGTAGATCCCAAAAATAATCAGATTATAAGCTGGGATGAGCATCAGATAAAAATAGCGGACATGGAGCCATGCTTTTCTGTGTGGGAAAAGGACGAGCCCTGTGATAACTGTATTAGCTTAGGAGCGTGCGTTGAAAGGCGACGGATGACCAAGTTCGAGTTTCATCAGAATGACATTTATAGTGTGGTAGCCATGCCATTTCTGGTGAAAGACTCTGGACAGGAATATCTGGTTTCCCTGGAGCTGGTCAATAAAATTACTAATGATATGGTGCTGCACGGCAAGGGAAACAGCCAGGTAGTAGAGGATATTACCAATTTAAATCAGAAGCTGTATCAGGATTCTCTTACCGGGGTATATAATCGCAGATATTATGACGAGAAAAAATATCTTTATGAAATGTCTTATATGATGCCGAAGAAGCTGGCATTTCTCGTGGCAGACGTGGACCGGTTTAAATTGATTAATGACCGCTTTGGTCATATGGCAGGAGATGAGGTGCTGTCACAGGTGGCAACCGTCTTTCAGCAAAATCTCCGGGATACAGATAAAGTAATCCGTGTAGGTGGAGATGAATTTTTGGTTATCTTGAAGGACTGCAGTCGAGCCATGGCAGACCGTAAGATGGTTCAGCTGAAGAAGGCAGTAGAGAAAATTCATCTGGACACCCTGGGGGAAACACGTCTTAGTATTTCCATGGGTCTGTCCTATACAGAGAATTAGAAGCGCTAGAAGCAGGGGCAGATGATTTTATTAATAAGCCCTTCCATCCGGAATTGTTACGACACAGAATTCGAGGCGTTTTGTCACAAAATACAGTTTATAATCGAATCAGTCAATATCAGTTGAGCTTTAATCAGAACCAGATCCCTTTTGCAACGGTACAGGTGAAAGAGGAACAGGTGAGATATGAATATGTAAATGATGCCTTTGCTCAGATGATGGGAGGTACCCCGGAAGAATATGTCTCTGGAAGAAGAACCTTGCATTTCCCAGGCTTTCCATCTTTTATAAAAGAAGTAAATAGAACCAAAGAACGAAGACAAATAGAGCTGTCGGATGAGATTTCTGGAAGAAATTACAGTATTGCCGCATATTCTCAGGAAAATGGATTCTGCAGCTTTGTGGTATTAAGAACAGATCATTCTTAAGAAGGGATATGATATTATGAACTACTCGGCAATTAAATATTGTGATATTGCCAATGGACCAGGAGTGCGTACCGTGCTGTTTGTTTCCGGGTGCAGAAATCATTGTGAAGGATGTTTTCAGCCAGAAACCTGGGATTTTAACCATGGAAACGTCTTTGATACTAAGGTAGAAGAGGAAATACTGCATTCCCTGGAGCCCGGATATATTCATGGCTTGACCCTGCTGGGGGGAGACCCCTTTGAAGAGGAGAATCAAAAGGCATTACTGCCATTTGTAAGAAAAGTCAGAGAATCATTTCCAGAGAAGAATATATGGGCATATACTGGATATTTTCTGGAGGATTTACAGCCTCAGGGGAAAAAGTATACCTGCGACACCCAGGAAATGCTGTCTTATATTGATGTCCTGGTGGATGGCCCATTTATCCAGGAAAAGAAGGATATTTCTCTTAAATTCCGTGGCTCTAGCAATCAGAGAATCATAGATCTTATAGAGAGCCGAAAACAGAACCGGGTTGTATTGGTACAATAACAGTGCGGCCCATGGAACGTGAAGAAGAAAGGAAACCTGATATATGAAGATTTTATCATTGGTGGAAAATCATACGACCCAGGAAACACTTCGCACACAGCACGGGCTGTCCTTATATATTCAATGGAAGGATAAGAAGCTTCTGTTTGATACGGGAGCTGACGGCCTTTTTCTGGAGAATGCCAGAAGGCTTGGAATTGATATTTCAGAGATTGATGCAGTCATTCTCTCTCATGGACATTATGACCATGGTGGGGGAATAGCTGCATTTTTGCGTCATAATTTAAAAGCACAGGTGTATGTTCAGCAGCAGGCCTTTGGACAGTATCTTTCTGTCCGGCCAGAAGGAGTCACCTACATTGGTCTGGATCAGGAATTGAAGAATCATCCACGCCTGGTTTTCTGTCAGGGGAAAACCAAGCTGTATCCTGGCTGCTATCTATTTGATGGCGTTACAGAAAGAAGCTATTTTTCTCCGGCCAATAAAACCCTGCTACAACGTCCTGAGGATGAAAATACTTGTAGTTTTTGCCCGGATGAATTTGTCCATGAGCAATATCTTGTACTCCAGGAGCTGGGGAAGACCGTTCTTTTTGGTGGTTGTTGTCATAATGGAATTTTAAATGTGTTGGGGAAAGCGAAAAGCTTGGGATATGCACCGGATGTTGTAATTAGTGGATTTCACTTTGCACATATGGAGGTAGAGAAATATGGAACCTTTATGGACCGCATTGCCCAGGAATTATGCAAGTATCCGTCCGTATTCTATACCTGTCATTGCACAGGATATCGGGCATTTGAACGAATGCGGTTAACTATGGGACAGCAGCTTCATTACCTGGCTTGTGGAGATGAGATAGAAATTTAATAAAATTTATATTGACAAAAGCAATTATATTGCGTACAATCTAATTGCTAGCAAAAGTAACAAGAAATAATGGAGGCAGTATTATGAAAGCAGCAGTAAGATATTATACCATGACAGGGAATTCCAAGAAGCTTGCAGAAGCAGCAGCACAGGCAGCTGGTGTACAGCCCCAGGACACATCGGTTCCGTTAGAAGAAGGCACAAATATTTTATTCCTGTGCAGTGCAGTGTATGCTACCGGAGTGTCACAGGAGATTAAGAATTTTATTCGCGACAATAAGGATAAGATTGGCAAAATTGTAAATATTAGTTCCGCCGCACTGCTTCCATCTACTTATAAGCAGGTAAGCAAGGTGGCACGTGCCAATGGAGTAACCATGTGTGAAGAAGAATTCCACTGTAGAGGACAATTTAAAAACATGCATAAAGAGAAGCCGGATGCGGAAGACTTAAAACAGGTAGAGGCATTCACACGTAGGATTCTGGAGGCATAAGATTTATTTATGAAAGACAAAAGATTTGATGTATTGAAACTGAATAACCAGCTGTGCTTTCCACTATATGCCTGCTCAAAGGAAGTAGTGAGACGGTATAAGCCCTATCTGGACGATATTGACCTTACCTATACCCAGTATATTGCAATGCTTGTACTGTGGGAAAGAGAACAGGTTACGGTGAAGGAACTAGGAGAACTGCTGTTTCTGGATTCTGGTACCTTAACGCCAGTGCTTAAGAAGCTGGAGAAAAAGGGGTATCTTACCAGAGAACGGTCCAAGGAGGACGAAAGAATCCTTATGGTTACTGTTTCAGACCAGGGGATGAAGCTGCGGGAACAAGCGGTAGAGATTCCACAGAAGATGGGATGCTGCTTGGATTTAAGCAGAGAAGAAGTAGAGCAACTGTACCAGCTCCTGTATAAGGTGCTGGGTAAATTAGAAGATGATAAGGAGAATTAATTATGGCAATTGTACACATAAATATGGATAATTTTCAAAAAGAAGTTATGGAATCACAGGTACCGGTACTGGTAGATTTTTGGGCAACATGGTGTTCTCCATGCCAGATGCAGATGCCGATTTTAGATGAACTGGCACAGGAAATGCCTGAGCTTAAGATTTGTAAGATTGATGTAGATGAGCAGCCATCCTTGGCAGCACAGTTTAGTGTTATGTCCATTCCTACGCTAATGGCTGTAAAGGCAGGACAGGTAACAGAGAAGGCAGTGGGTGTGCAAAGTAAGGATGCATTAAAAGCAATGCTTAGTAAATAAGAGGTAATCATACCAATGAAGATTTTAATTATTCGTCATGGAGATCCAGATTATGAGCATGATAGTCTTACCCCTAAGGGGTGGCGGGAAGCACAGCTGTTAGCAGACAGAATTAGCAAGCTTGATATTAAGGATTTCTATGTATCGCCTCTGGGAAGAGCCAGGGACACAGCAAGTCTTACCTTACAGAAAATGAACCGTACAGCCACAGAGTGCCAGTGGCTGCGGGAGTTTCAGGGATATATTAACCGCCCGGATGTAGACCATCTTATGATTCCATGGGATTGGCTGCCACAGGATTGGGTAGCTCAGGAGGCATTTTATCACTGTGATCATTGGATGGAGCACCCGGTTATGAAGGAAGGGCAGGCAGTGAGTGAATATCAGTGGGTGGTGTCACAGTTAGATCAATTATTGGCTCAGCACGGCTATGAAAGAAACCAAAGAGGCTATCAGGTTCTTCAGGCCAATACAGATACCCTGGTGTTCTTTTGTCACTTTGGATTAGAATGCGTTTTACTAAGCCATTTGACCAATATTTCCCCCATGCTGCTATGGCATCATTTCTGTGCAGCTCCTACATCGGTTACTACGTTGATTACGGAAGAAAGAAGAAAGGGAATTGCTACCTTTCGTATGTCAGGCTTTGGTGATATTTCCCATCTGTATGCAGCAGGAGAAGAACCCTCCACATCAGCTCGCTTTTGTGAGACCTATGACAATGATATGGAGCGACATGATTAGATGTCCATTTACATGGACATCTTTTTTGTTGCCCTATTCTTGTGGAAACAATGATGTTCGTTAGGAGGTGGCAATCATGAATTATCCCATTCTTACTGTTGCAATTTCATCCCGTGCCCTATTCGCATTGGAAGAAGAACATGAACTCTTTGTCCGCCAGGGAGCCATAGATTATGCCAGGTATATGGTGGCCCATGAGGATGAAATTTTAGAACCGGGGCCAGCCTTCCCGTTAGTGCAGGCACTCCTTCAGCTGCCGGACCATATTCAGGTGCTGGTAATGTCTAAGAATAGTGCGGATGTGAGCCTGCGGATTTTCCGTTCCATAGAAAGCTATGGCTTGGATATTACCAGAGCGGTGCTAACAACAGGGGCATCCATTGCACCCTATCTGAAGGCATTTCATGTGGATTTATATTTATCGGCAGATGAGGAGGATGTAAGGGCTGCCATCGCTTGTGGTGTGGCTGCCGGATTGGTGCAAAAACACTCTGCACATGAGGAAGAGGCGATTACGCCAGAAGACGAGAGTCATAGAGACAGACCGCAGATTCGTATTGCATTTGATGGAGATGCGGTTCTTTTCTCAGATGAAGCAGAGCAGATTTTTCAGAATCAGGGCGTAGAAGCTTTTTGTGAAAATGAAAGAATGAACGCCAAGAATCCCTTGCCTAAGGGACCATTTGCCAACCTGCTGCGAACGGTTTCCCAGCTGCAGAAGGAATATCCCATAGACCAGGTTCCTATTAAAACTGCATTAGTAACTGCCCGTAGTGCCCCTGCCCATGAACGGGTGATTCGTACCTTAAGAAGCTGGGGCGTGCGAATGGATGAGGCCTTTTTTCTGGGAGGAATGGACAAAGATGAGGTATTAGAGGCTTTCGACGCAGATATCTTCTTTGACGATAGTGAAATGCATACAAAAAAGGCCGCCAACGTGGTGTTAGCAGCCCGTGTTCCCTATGGAATTAATGACCAGAAGAAAGTGGTCTAATCTATTTGTTGCTTCTTCTCCAAATGTGCATCTTCTCAGCTTCGGCAATTAATTCCTCGCGGAAGTCTGGGTGTGCAATGGAGATAATAGCCTCTGTTCGTTCCCAGGCACTCATACCCTTTAAGCATACCTTACCATATTCGGTAACAAGGTAGTGAGTATTAGAACGGGTATCTGTAACAACAGAACCAGGAGCTAATGTAGGTACAATACGAGATTTCAAGGTACCGTCCTTTGTTTTGAAGGTAGAGGATACGCATACAAAGCTTTTACCACCTTTAGACAGGTAAGCTCCCAGCACAAAATCTAATTGTCCGCCGGCACCACTGATATGCTTGATTCCTGCTGACTCCGCATTGATTTGTCCATACAGGTCAACATCTACTGCATTGTTAATGGAAATGAAATTATCCAAGGCACTGATTTGGCGAATGTCATTGGTATAATCCACAGGTGCACTCATAAGCTCCGGATTTTCATTCATATAGTCATACATTTTCTTCGTGCCGGCACCAAAAGCATAGGTTTGACGGAAACGGTCAATGTTTTTTCTGGAACCATTGATTTTTCCGGCTTTGGCAATGTCCACGAAAGCATCCACGTACATTTCCGTATGTACACCCAAGTCCTTTAAATCCGATTCGGCAATGAGAGAACCAACGGCATTGGGCATTCCACCAATGCCCAGCTGCAGGCAGGCACCGTTCGGAATTTCGTCTACGATTAATTTTGCAACTGCTTTATCTACATCAGTAGCTGGACCGCCACCGCCTAATTCACCAATTGCCGGGTTATCCCCTTCTACAACATAATCCACCTTGGAGATGTGAATACCTTCCTCCATGCCGCCAAGACAACGGGGCATATTCTGGTTTACTTCCACAACAATGTGGCTTGCTGTCTCACACACGGCCATCATGTGACTGGCATTAGGACCAAAGTTGAAGAAACCGTGTTCGTCCATAGGTGCAACCTGAAACATTGCTACATTGTCCGGTTTAATATGCTCTCTATAATAACGAGGAAGTTCAGAGTAACGAATGGGAGAATAATAGGAGCAGCCTCTTGCGATAAGCTTTCGTTCATATCCACCCATATGCCAGGAATTCCAACAGAAATGTTCTCCGGCATCTTCTCGTTCAAATACAGCCAGAGGCTTTAAGAGAATTCCGCCACGAAGCTTCACATCATGTAATTCATCCGTTCTTTTTGCCAGGGCACGGTCTAAAGCATCAGGTGTTCCGGTTGTCCAACCGTAATCTACCCAGTCTCCAGATTGAACAAGCTTGACAGCCTCATCCGCAGAAACAAGCTTTTGTTGATACTCTTTTTCAAATCCCATATTACGTTCCTCCTTAATTCATAAACATCCCATTGTATTCACCGGTGGCAAATATTTTGATGTTTTATTTATTGATTGTAAATGCGCTTGTTAAAAAATAAACACATTAAATATCATAGCACGTTTACCAGGAGAATACAAGATACATCCCTGTCCTCATCCGGGGTGAAACCTTCATTTCATATCCAGATATATTTCCATGTTCGGTAGTGTATCCGCTGGTTTTGTGGTATGATAAACGAAGGAAATTTTCCACAAGAAAGATATCAGGAGGAATCATATAGATGAGTGATATAAACAATCAGGTGTGTCCTTATAAACGTCACTGTGGTGGCTGTAAATATCAGGGAATGACCAATGAAGAGCAGGCGGCAGAAAAACAAAAATATGTAAATCAGTTATTGAAGCCCTTTGGAAAAGTAGAGCCAATCATTACCATGGGATATCCTTACCATTACCGTAATAAGGTACATGCAGTGTATGGTATCCAAAAGGGCGGCAAGATTATCTGTGGAACCTATAAGGAAGGCACCCACGATATTGTAGATATTGAAGAATGCCTTATTGAAGATAAGAAGGCTGACAGTATTATTCGAGACATTAAGGATATGATTCGTTCCTTTCGGATTAAGACCTATGATGAGGATACCGGTTATGGATTGCTGCGGCATGTATTGGTAAAGCGTGGCTTTGCCACAGGAGAGATTATGGTGGTGCTGGTATTAGGCTCTCCTATTTTGCCTTCCAAGAATAACTTTGTGAAAGCCCTGCGGGATAAGCACCCGGAGATTACTACGATTTTGTTAAATGTAAATGATAAACGAAGCAGTATGATTTTAGGAGACAAGGAGACCGTATTGTACGGTCCAGGGTATATCGTAGATGAATTATTAGGCTGTAAGTTCCGTATCTCCGCCAAGTCCTTCTATCAGGTGAATCCAGTGCAGACCAAGCATCTGTATCGGACTGCCATAGAATACGCTGGGCTTACCGGCAAGGAGCGGGTATTGGATGCCTATTGTGGCATAGGTACCATTGGTCTGATTGCCAGCAGCAAGGCTAAGCAGGTACTTGCGGTGGAAATCAATCATGATGCAGTCCAGGATGCCATTCGTAATGCCAGATTGAATCACAATAAGAAGGTACGCTTCTATGAGCAGGATGCCAGTGAATTCATGATGCAGATGGCAGCCGCCAATGACAATGTGGATGTGGTCTTTATGGACCCGCCCCGTGCTGGAAGTGATGAGGTATTTCTATCTTCCTTAAAGAAGCTGAATCCGGCCAAAGTAGTATATATCTCCTGTAATCCGGAGACGTTAGCCAGAGACCTGAAATCATTAACCAAGCAGTATCGTGTTGAGAAAATTCAGCCGGTGGATATGTTCCCCTTTACAGGAGCGATTGAAACCGTAGTCCTTTTGGTGAGAAAATAAAAAAATCCCGTCACAGCATATCAAAATGCTTTGTGACGGGATTTTTATATATGAATTATTCTACCGTAACGGATTTTGCCAGATTTCTTGGCTGATCCGGGTTTAAGCCCTTTCCGGTGGATGTATAGTAGGCGGTTAGCTGGAAGATAACCACAGCTTCAAAAATTGCAAATGCATCCGGTACCTCTGGAATGCTGATATGAACATCACAGATGGAAGGATCGCTGATGGTCTTATCCTTACTGATTAGGATAACATAAGCACCTCTTGCCTTCACTTCTCGGATGTTACTAATGACCTTGCTGTATACATGCTGCTGAGTAGCAACTGCAATTACAGGAACGCCCTCGCTGATTAATGCAATGGTTCCGTGCTTTAATTCGCCGGCAGCATAAGCTTCTGCATGAATGTAGGAAATTTCCTTTAATTTCAAAGCACCTTCCATAGAGAGGGTATAATCCAGGCCACGACCAATGAAGAAGGCATTGCCGGTATTGGTCATTCTTTTGGTTAATTCTTTTACTTTTTTCTCCTGCTTTAATACATTGCTAATCATCTTTGGTACCTTTTGCAAATGTCCCATTAATGATTTGGCTTCTTTGGTTGTAAGCTTTCCATTTACCAGACCCAGCTTGCAGGCCAGAAGATAGAAGCTGGCAACCTGTACGGTATAGGCCTTGGTGCTGGCTACTGCAATCTCAGGACCGGCATGGGTATATAGTACATAATTGCTTTCCCGGGCAATGGTGGAGCCCTTTACATTAACCACCGACAGGGTCTTGGAAGTATATTTCTTAGCCAGACGCAGTGCCTCTAAGGTATCAATGGTTTCCCCGGACTGAGATACAGCAATCACCATGGAGTGCTGGTTAATCACAGGCTGCTCATAGCGAAATTCGCTGGCAATCACAACATTTACCGGAATGCCAAATTCATTTTGGATGTAGGTTTTTCCAACCATACCTGCATACATGGCGGTGCCGCAGGCAATAATAGTGATATCATGACAATCAGCAAAGAAGGCATCATCAATTCCATCTTCCGTAAAATCAGGAAGAGAATCCTTAATTCTAGGGGTAATGGTTCTTGCGATGGCATCTGGCTGTTCATGAATTTCCTTAATCATAAAATGAGGATAACCATCCTTTTGTGCAGCAGTTACATCCCAGTTTACTTCCAGATATTCCGGCTCAGCTTTTTCACCATCCATTGTTTCTAGAGTAATGCCCTCTGGGGTCATAGTTAGAATATGATATTCCGGAACAATGAAATAGCGTTTGGAATAGGTAATAAATGCAGTAAGGTCGGAAGCAATAAAGGCTCCGTCATCACAGAAGGTGGCAACCATAGGGCTGACGTTCCTTACGGCAAATATTTTTCCGGGCTGATCCTTAAACATAACACAAAAGGCAAAAGAGCCAACCAGTACATCTACAGCCTGACGAAGAGCTTCGATGGGATCTCCGGTATAAAGCTTATTGATTAAAGCGGCAGAAACCTCAGTATCTGTTTCTGATACCAGCTGGTCTGCCAATTCATATTTTTCAACTAATTCGTGATAGTTTTCAATAATTCCATTGTGGATTAATGCCACATTTCCAATTTTATGAGGATGAGCATTGGCATTGGTAACACCACCGTGGGTAGCCCAGCGGGTGTGCCCGATTCCACAGGTTGATTCATTTTCGTCACAGATAGCACGAAGGTCGTTTACCTTTCCGGCAGTTTTTCGAATCGAAATCTTACCGGTTTCTTTAAAGTAAGCAATCCCGGCACTGTCGTAGCCTCGGTACTCCAGCTTCGCTAAGCCATCCAATAAGATATCCTGAGCAGGTCTGTGACCTGTAAATCCAACGATTCCACACATAATATATAATCTCCTTTGGTAATATTTTATTTTAATGTACGCGAAAAGACACCATATTATGAGATGGCATCTCTCCCACAGAGATACAGATTTTTGTTCCCAGATTGCTCTGACTTTTGTATCTGTATTGGCAGCTCTGTGATCTGCCCTTAGGCATCCGCCGAAAATTCGATAACCTAAGACCCTCGTTAACCAGTCTCTTTCCGCTCCAGACTGGTGCATGGCGCTAAAGTTTTTAACTTTTCGAAAGCTTACGTCCCTTCTTACATAAACCGAAGTTATTCTATCATGAATTACAATAGAAACACAACCGTTAAATTTTATAAAGATTTTAGAAATAAATGGACAAAGAACTAGTATAATGGACGTAAATGCAATTTATACGCAAGTGAGTAACATACGTGGAAAGGGAAAGTTACATGGAAGAAATCAGTAAACAGGAAGAAAAAGGAAAAAGCAAAAAGATAAAAAGACCAGGAAAGAAGCTGACAAAGAAGCAGATTGCAGCACTGGTTATTCTTGCAATTGTAGTAGTCCTTGTGGTTGTAAATGTTGTAAATGGAAAGAAGAAGGATACCACCGGACAGGATACAGGAAGTACAGTAGAGGATATTGAGCAGCGAACGATTGTAAACAGTATCAGTGGTTCAGGAACCGTTGTTGCAGCCAATTCTCAGGACATTACTGCAGATGTAGCAGGAATGAAGGTGGCTACGGTAAATGTAGCAGAAGGAGATATTGTATCTGTGGGTGATATCATCTGTACCATGGATACCTCAGACCTGCAGCAGCAGATGACAGATTTGCAAAAGAGAATTGATGATACCAAAGCAGATCAGGTAACACAGGACCAGGATTACGACACCAGAAAGTCCGATTCTCAGGCGTCTACCCAGAAACAGCTGACCACGGCAAGGGAGAATCTAGCCAAAGCCCAGACAGATATGGAGGACTATCAGAATAAGTATGATACCACAGGAAATCCTACCTATCTGAACATGATACAGACCCAGAAGAGCCGAATTGAAAGCTATCAGTCACAGATTGAGAACCTAGAGGATCAGGACACGACAGATATTGATGATGCCAGAAAGAATTATGATGACCAGATTAAGAGCACCCTGGATTCCTATGATGACCAGATGGAGACCTATCAGGAACAAATGGGCAATTCCGTTGTTAAGGCAACCATGGCCGGAACCGTCACTACATTAAATGTAGAAGTAAATAGCAATTATAATGGTGGAACCATAGCAGTGATTGAAGGTGTGGATGCCTTTATTATAGAAGCACAGATTGATGAATATGATGTGGCGGATGTTGCTACCGGTATGAAGGTGTTAATGAAGACCGATGCAACCAGAGATGAAGAATTAACCGGAGTTGTTACCTATGTAGCACCCAAGGCTACCTCCAGTGGCGGAAGCTCCTATGGAGATTTATCCAGTCTTATCGGTATGGATATGGGCAGTATGTCTTCCAGCAGCTCTAGTGGAAGCTCGGCAACCTATCTGGTACGCATCTCCTTAGATGCTCAGAATGCCCGCCTGCGTCTTGGAATGAATGCCAAGATTAGTATTGTGACAGAGGAAGCCAAGGATGTATGGTCCGTTCCATATGAGGCTGTATATGAAGCAGAGGATGGAAGTCATTATATTAATATTGTTACGGATAAAGACACAGATGAAGATGGTGTAAAGGATACCAAGAAGCTTACAGTACAGGTGGGCATTGAAGGTACTTACTATACCCAGATTATATCGGATGAATTAAAAGCAGGAATGCAGGTGGAAGTACCAAGTGCAACGGGATCTAATTCAGTAGATGATTTGATTAATATGTTTGGATCAGATACCGGAGTATAAAGCTGGTTATATCCAGATGACAAGAATGAGGAAGGATTAATCAGATGAGATCTATTATTAGGTTAGAAAATATCGTGAAACGATTTTATATTGGTGAGCCCAATGAGTTGGAGATTCTACATGGAATATCCTTAGATGTTCATGAAGGAGAATTTTTATCCATTGTTGGACCATCAGGTTCAGGTAAATCTACATTAATGAATCTAATTGGAGCATTGGACCGTCCTACGGAAGGGAGCTATTACTTAGATGGTATTGATGTAGAACAGGCACAGGATAATGAGTTGTCAGAAATCAGAAATAAGAAAATTGGTTTCGTATTTCAGACATATAACCTGATTTCCAAAACCAATGCCCAGAAGAATGTAGAGCTTCCCATGCTGTATGCTGGTATGTCCAAGCATGACAGGAAGCTTCGGGCGGAAGAGCTGTTGGAAATGGTAGAGATGTCGGAACGGGCAAAGCATCTTCCGGAGGAGTTATCCGGAGGACAGAAGCAGCGAGTGGCAATTGCCAGAGCTATGGCTAATGATCCAGCAATTATTCTGGCAGATGAACCAACAGGAGCCCTGGATACCAAAACCGGACGACTGGTTATGGATTTGTTTCATAAGTTAAATGAACAACAGAATAAAACCATTGTATTAATTACCCACTCTCCGGAGCTGGCTGCAGAGACCCACCGTATTGTTTCCATTCGAGATGGCAGAATTGTTGATATTGAAGATAAGAGAGGTCAGCGAAACCCAGTATCCAATCAGACAACAGGAGGTGACGCATCATGCTGTTAGGAGAAAATATTACAATGGCAATTAACAGCATTGTATCCAATAAAATGCGTGCCTTTCTAACCATGCTGGGTATTATTATTGGAATCGGCTCTGTGATTGCCATATTTACCGTTGGCAATTCCCTGACCCAGTCAGTGGAAACCAACCTTCAGACGATGGGAGCTAATGATGTATATGTGAATGTATCCTCCAAATCAGATGATGAGGATACCAATTCAGCAATTGATGGTGTTAACTATGGAAGCAGCTCCTCAGATGCAGATATGACAGATGCAGATTATATAACAGGGGATATGATTCGGGAAATGTGTGATGAATTCTCAGATGAAATCTATGCAGTAAACATTTCCCACTCCGCAGGTGCCGGTGTGGTGTCTGTGGCAGACGAAACGGCAAATGTATCCCTGATGGGAACCAGTGCAGGATATTACGTCACCAATGATTTAAATATTTTAGCAGGAACCATGTTCTCAGCTCAGGATTTTGATAATCAACGCTACGTATGTATGGTAAGTAATAAATTAGTAGATTCCCTGTTTGCAGGGGACTATGAAGGTGCAATCGGTCAGACCATAGATATTAGTGTAGATGGCAAGAGCATTGCCTTATCCATTGTTGGTGTGTACAAGGATGAGAATATGATGATGTTTTCCTTCGGTGGTGGAGGAAGCAGTGTATACCTGCCTTTGAAAACGGCTATGGCCTTTGACCACAGCAAGGATCAGTATTCCTCCTTCCAGGTAAGCACCAAGGTGGGGGCAGACCCGGATGCATTATCTGGAGAAATCAAGAGCTTTTTTGCACCATATTATCGTTCCAATAAGAATTATGAGGTTACCGCCATGACCTTTGAAAGTATGCTGTCTATGCTGACAAGTATGTTAGATACCATTACCATGGCAATCTCAATTATTGCAGGAATTGCACTGCTGGTTGGTGGCATCGGCGTTATGAATATTATGCTGGTATCTGTTACAGAAAGAACCAGGGAAATTGGAACCAGAAAAGCATTGGGAGCAAAGAACTCCTCCATACGAGCCCAATTTATTGTAGAAGCTATGATTATTTGCCTGATTGGTGGATTAATTGGCCTGATTTTTGGAATTGTAGGAGGCACGGCACTTTCCAATTATCTGGGATATCCGGCATCACCATCCATCGGCGGAATTCTGGTATCCATTATTTTCTCCATGAGTATTGGCTTGTTCTTTGGATATTTCCCAGCCAATAAGGCAGCGAAAATGAATCCAATTGATGCCCTGCGGTATGAATAAATAGAATGATTGCGATAGATAAGACATCTTTTGAAAAACTTCAGAAGGTGTCTTTTTTAACAAAACAATGATTGCACAACAGAGAAAGAACTATTAGAATACAAATATACGATTATGGAATATTGTGGAAAATGAAATAGGGAGGTCAATGTGAAGAGTACAATATTGATTGTAGACGACAGCAGCGTAAACCGCATTCTACTGCATAAAATTTTACGGTAAGAATATGTGGTTTTAGAAGCGGAAAATGGAAGAGAAGCATTGGAAATCATTCGTGAAAAACACAATGATTTATCGGCAGTAGTATTAGATCTTATTATGCCAGTTATGGATGGAAGGGAATTACTGTCGATTCTGCGTCAGGATGATCAATACCAGAATCTCCCTATTTTAATTGCGACAGGTGACCATAATGACCAGTTAGAAAGTGAATGCCTTCAGCTGGGAGCATGGGATTTTGTTACCAAGCCATACAATCCGATTACACTGATATTACGTCTTAGAAATATTATTGGAAGAAGCCAGATGTATTTGATGCATCAGATACAGGAACTGGCAGAACGAGATGTACTTACAGGATTATATAATCGAAGATTTTTTATGCGCAAAACAGAACGGATGCTGCATACCATGGAGGAACAGCAATTTGTGCTGATTCACGTAGATGTGGATAATTTCCGATTGTATAATGCTTCTTTTGGCAGCAGTGCAGGGGATGTGTTGTTAAAGGAAATTGCCGAAATTATTGTTGCCATGTGCAGAGACAACAGTGCTGGGAACTGCACCTATGGAAGACTGGAATCTGATGTGTTTTGCATATGCTTTCCCTATGAAAAGGAACAGTTAGAGCAACTACTGCTAGAAGCAGAGCAAAGGGTACAACAGCTGTGCTCTACCTATCGTCTCAAAATATCCTTTGGGCTTTATGTGATAGAGAATATCCATCAGGACATGGAAGAAATGTATGCACATACAGTAGAGGCTGTAAAAAAATGTAAGAATAATTTAAACACGTTCTTTGCATATTATGACCGGGAAATGAACGAGAAGGAAAAACAGGCACAGAAGTATACCAATGGGTTGGAACAGGCAATCAAAAATAGAGAGTTTCAGGTTTATCTCCAGCCGAAATATTCCATTGATACCAATCGCCCTTGTGGTGCAGAGGCACTGGTTCGATGGCTTCATCCCCAGTGGGGACTTGTGATGCCAGGGCAGTTTATTCCAGTATTTGAGCAAAATGGCCTCATATCCCAGTTGGATTATTACATGTGGGAAAGTGTGTGCATGCTGCTTTCTCAGTGGAAGAAGCAGGGAAAGGAATTATTTCCTTTGTCGGTAAATATTTCCAGGGTGAGTATGTATAATCCTCAGATGGTAGAACAGATTGAGGAGCTTACCAATCGATATGATATTCCGAGACACATACTGAATCTGGAAATTACGGAAAGTGCCTATATGTCCAATCCGGATTTGATGAAGGAAATCATCGAGCGTCTGCGTCAATTGGGCTTCGTTATTATGATGGATGATTTTGGAAGCGGATATTCTTCGTTGAACACATTAAAGGATATTGATGTGGACATTCTGAAAATAGATATGAAATTCCTTCCAGCTGGGCATAATAATGCGAAAAGCGAAAAGATTCTGGCATCTATTTCCAGAATGGCAGGATGGCTGGGAATGCCGGTAGTAGTAGAGGGTGTGGAAACGCTGGAGCAGAAAGAATTTCTGGAAAGCATTGGCTGCACTTATGTGCAGGGATATTATTATGCAAAACCTATGCCAGTAAAGGATTATGAGAAGCTGATGGAGGAACAGAAACCGATTCATACGATTTCGAAAGAGAATTCCCAGGAAATCCTTCAGGATTTTGATGCAATCTGGTCATCAGATTCCAAATCGGGAACTTTGTTGAAAAGCGTATCCGTACCGTTCTGCATTATGGAGTATGTGGACTCTCAGGTAGATATACTACGGATTAATCAGGCGTTCCGAGAGATTTTCGGTAGTGGCAATCTGGAACGATTTATTAATCACAAGGAGAGCTACAAGCTGTTGTCCACGTTAGATGAAGTAGTGTTGTCTGGCAAATATGGAGAATGTGAATGCTTATTTATTATGCCAAATGGGCAAAGCCAGTGGCAGCGCATTCGCTTGAATTATATTGGTACGGTTGGTCAAATAAATTTAATTAGTGCTACCTTCGCAGATGTTTCTATAGAGCGGATGCTGGAAAGAGAGCTAAACAGTGTATTTCATGCACTTCACAACACAGTGGAGCATCGCAGCAGTATTCTTGTTATCGATGATCTGGCTGTCAGCAGAGATATTTTATGTAATCTTTTGGAGGATGAATACAATATTTTACAGGCAGAAGATGGACAGGAAGGACTGGAGGTTTTAAGGGCACATACAGATGAAATCGTTGCAATTCTGTTGGATATGGTTATGCCCAATATGAATGGCCAGGAGTTTTTAGCCTATAAGAATAATATTAGTAGTGCAGCGGATATTCCTGTGATTGTAATTTCAACGGAGGATAGTGCAGAAACACAAATTCATATGCTGGAGCTGGGAGTGAATGATTATATTACCAAACCCTTTGTTCCGGTTATGGTGAAGAAAAGATTAAATAATGTATTGGAATATAGCAGTAGATTCCGCAATCTGGTCAAGGAATATCATGACGTGGAGACAATAGAGTCGACAGCAGAGGCGGTAGAGGAAAATGCGATTACTTCATCTGATAAGGAACATTTGCAAGATATGATATATACAGATCCTTTGACTGGAGCATATAATCGAAGATATTTAGAGGAAATGCTGTTTCTAGATGCGCAGAGGAAGGAAGCAGATTATGAGATTTCCGTAATCTTTATTGACATCCGTGGATTTAAACAAATCAATGACCTGTTGGGATATCAGGTAGGAGATAAAGTCCTGAAGGAATTTGTCAAAACATTACATACAAATATTCGTAGTCAGGATTCTTTGATTCGTTTTGGCGGAGATGAATTTGTTGTTATATTAAATCAATGTAGTAAAGACCAGACTGCGGCCTCCATGAAGCGGCTGGAACAAGCACTAGAGAACGTATGTTATGGACCAAAGGATACCATTAATCTGGAGATAGATTTGGGATATTCCTACAATGACAAATTTCAAAAAAAGAAAGAAATACTTCAGAAAATGATTGATGAAGCAAAAACCATGCTCTAGAATCATTAGAGAAAAATTTCAAAGATAGCATTCTGTTGACAAGAGTGGTAGAATGTTACACGAATGTAAGACAATTGATTTTGGAGGAAGAAATGAGAATAATACTTGTAGGCTGTGGTAAAGTGGGAAGAACCATTACGGAACAGCTGAGCCTGGAAGGAAATGATGTTACAGTTATTGACCTTGACAATGATCGCGTGCACGATGTGACCAATAATTTTGATGTTATGGGCATTGTGGGAAATGGAAGCAGCTATCTGATTCAGAAGGAAGCAGGAATCGAAGAAGCAGATTTACTTATTGCAGTTACAGGATCGGATGAATTGAACCTGCTGTGTTGCCTGATTGCCAAGAAGGCAGGTGACTGTAGTACCATTGCTCGTGTACGAAATCCTATGTATACCGATGAAATCGCATTTATTAAGGATGAGCTGGGACTGTCAATGACCATTAATCCGGAGTATGCAGCAGCAACAGAAATTGCCAGAATTCTGCGATTCCCATCAGCAATTAAGATTGATACCTTTGCTAAGGGCAGGGCAGAGCTGCTGAAATTTATTGTAGACGAGGGGTCTTCGCTAGCAGGAGCCAGTTTGATTGATATTGCTAAGAAGGATCAGTCTGATGTGCTGGTTTGTGCGGTAGAACGAGATGATGAGGTTGTTATCCCAACAGGAAGCTTTGAGCTGCAGGTAGGAGATACCATTAGTATCGTGGCATCGCCAAAAGATGCTAAGAATTTCTTTAAGAGAATGGGTGTTGTTACTCATCAGGTAAAAAATGTAATGATTGTAGGTGGAGGAACCATCGCTTATTATCTTGCGAAGCAGCTAATTGCCATGGGTATTAGTGTAAAGATTGTTGAGAAGGATAAGCAGCGGTGTGAGACCTTAAGCGAACTTCTGCCCCAGGCGATTATTATTAACGGAGATGCTACCAACCAGGATGTATTAATGGAAGAAGGAATCACTCATTGTGAGGCTTTTGTTTCCTTAACAGGAATTGATGAGGGAAATATTTTCCTGTCCCTTTTTGCCAGAAAATGCTCCAAGGCAAAGATTGTTACCAAGGTGAACCGGATATCCTTTGACGATATTATTCACAATTTCAATTTGGGAAGTTTGATTTATCCAAAATATATTACTGCAGAGTATATTCTACGGTATGTACGTGCCATGAGAAATTCTATTGGAAGTAATGTGGAAACCTTGTATCAGATTATTGAAAATAAAGCAGAGGCGTTAGAGTTTTTGATTAATGAGGATGCTCCAGTGGTAGAAATTCCTTTGGAACAGTTGGATTTAAGAGAGGATATTTTAATTGCCTGCATTAACCATAATGGACAAATTATTACACCAAATGGAAAGTCGCAAATTCATGTAGGAGATACGGTTGTGGTAATCACTACGCAGCGTGGACTTCAAGATATTAAAGATATTTTAAAACCATAGTTTTGTTTATTTTGTAAAATACCACCACAAAATAAACGAAATGGGAGTTAACAATGAATTATTCAGTTATTAGATATATATTAGGGCAGGTGTTAAAATTTGAAGCAGGATTCTTGCTTCTACCCTGTATTGTTGCTGTGATATATAGAGAGAGGGAAGGTTTTGCGTTCCTCATTGTAGCAGCTATGTGTGCATTGGCAGGATACCTGGCAACGCATCGAAAACCCAAGGAAATGCAGTATTACGCCAGAGAAGGATTTCTTGTGGTAGCATTGAGCTGGATTATATTAAGTTTGTTTGGAGCATTGCCTTTTGTCATAAATGGGGATATTCCCAATTATGTAGATGCATTATTTGAAACAATATCAGGATTTACCACAACAGGTGCAAGTATTCTAAGTGATGTAGAGGCATTAAGCTACAGCAGTCTGTTCTGGCGAAGCTTCACCCACTGGATTGGTGGTATGGGAGTTATCGTATTCCTTCTGGCTATCCTTCCTATGACCGGGGGATATAATATGCATTTGATGAGAGCAGAGAGCCCGGGACCTTCTGTTGGAAAGCTGGTTCCTAAGGTGCGGGATACTGCCAAAATATTATATGCAATTTATATTGGAATTACTTTGTTGGAATTGGTGCTTCTTCTCTTTGCTAAGATGCCTTTCTTTGACGCAATCTGCACTACCTTTGGAACAGCAGGAACCGGTGGATTTGGTATTAAAAATTCTAGTATGGCAGATTACTCCACATTGATTCAGGGAATTGTAACTGTTTTTATGATTCTCTTTGGAGTAAATTTTAATGTATATTTTATTCTACTTCTGGGAAAGAAAAAGAATAAGAAGGATTTCTTTAAAAGTGAAGAAGTGCGGGCATATTTTCTGATTATTGCCGTGGTCATTGGTATTATTACTTATAATATTCGTGGTTTGTATGATACCTTGTTTCAGGCCTTTCACCATGCGGCATTTCAGGTTGGTTCCATTATTACCACCACAGGATTTGCTACCGCAGATTTCAATCTCTGGCCCCAGCTGTCGAAGACCCTTTTTGTTATGATTATGTTCTGTGGTGCCTGTGCAGGAAGTACTGGTGGAGGAATCAAGGTATCTAGAATATTGATTCTTTTGAAAACAGTAAAGCAGGAGATGGGATATTTTATTCATCCTAGAAGTGTCAAGACCATTAAGTTAGATGGAAAGCCATTGCAGAAGGAAACTGTGCGTGATGTCAGTGCATTTTTGGTTACTTATGTAATTATCTTTGGCTTTTCTATGATTATATTGGCATTTGATGAGTTGGATTTGGTTACGAACTTTACTGCAGTTACAGCAACCATTAACAACATCGGACCAGGTTTGGAAATTGTAGGTCCCACTGGAAACTACAGTATTTTCTCAGTTTGGGGTAAATTTGTACTGATGTTTGATATGTTGGCCGGACGACTGGAGTTATATCCACTTCTTCTTCTGTTTGCCCCCAGTGCATGGAAGCATAATTAGATTCCGATTGTAAACTAGATTGAATGCGAGACCTGTGTGTATCTAAAACATGCGGGTCTTTTTTGTAAACAATTAATTTTTTATGGACAATTCCTTCTATTTCCGATATAATCCATGGGAAATAGAGATAATACAAAAGAGAAGCTAAATATGATATACAGGAAGGATGATAATATGAGCAAAGCATTAATATTACAGACTGATTTTGGAACCTGCGACGGAGCAGTATCTGCAATGTATGGGGTAGCATATAGCGTAGATGAGAATCTGATGGTTACCGACCTTACCCACGAAATTCCCCAATATGATATTTGGGAGGCATCTTATCGCTTAATCCAAACCGTATCCTACTGGCCTAAGGGAAGTGTATTTGTAAGTGTAGTTGATCCTGGCGTAGGCTCTACCAGACGAAGCATTGCGGTGGAAACGGTAAACGGACAATATATTATTACTCCAGATAATGGAACCCTTACCCATGTGAAGAAGATGGTGGGAATTAAAGCAGCACGTGTCATCGATGAGAAGATTAACCGGTTGCCGAATTCCGGGGAAAGCTATACCTTCCATGGCAGAGATGTTTATGTATATACCGGAGCAAGACTGGCAGCAGGAATTATTGATTTTGCAGGAGTGGGACCTGAGGTAGATGTTGACAGTGTGATTGAACTTCATACCGTGCCGGCAGTATATGACGGTGAGAAGGTTATGGGCACCATAGATGTGTTAGATGTTCGTTTCGGAAGCCTGTGGACTAATATCAGCAGGGAAACCTTCCTTCATCTGGGTGTAGAGCATGGACAGCGAGTGGAAATCAGTATTGAAAATGAAACCCGTGTCATTTATAAAAATATTCTTACCTATGCTAAGAGCTTTGCAGATGTATACGTGGGAGAACCACTGGTTTATGTAAATAGTTTAGATAACATGGCTGTGGCAATTAATCAGGGAAGTTTCGCAAGAGCCTATAACATTGGTACCGGAGCCAACTGGAAGATAACCATACGTAAAGCTCCTAAGATTATTTACGAATAAAACCAGCACTTATCAAATGCTGTGTAGAAGATAAAGAAAGAGGATGAAAATGGAAAAGAAAGCCATAATTAAATTTGAGAACTTTAATTTCCAATATTTCAGTCAGGCTGCCCCCACGCTTCACGATATTAATCTGGAAATCCATGAAGGGGAGAAAATCTTAATTGTTGGTCCTAGTGGAAGTGGAAAAAGCACCCTGGGACATTGTCTCAATGGGTTGATTCCCTATTCCTATAAAGGAGAAATTACAGGCTCAGTAACTGTGGCAGGCGAGAAAACCACAGATGTAAGCATTTTCGATTTGTCCAAGAAGGTAGGAACGGTATTACAGGATTCGGATGGTCAGTTTGTTGGATTATCCGTTGGGGAGGATATTGCATTTGCCTTAGAAAATGATTGTATAGAGCAGAGTAAAATGAAGGAGGATGTGCAGAAGGTTGCAGATATGGTAGATATGGGCAAGCTTCTGAAATCTTCTCCCTTTGAATTATCCGGCGGACAAAAGCAGCGGGTTGCTTTTGCAGGTGTGCTGGTAGATGATGTGGATGTCCTGCTGTTTGATGAACCCCTGGCTAATTTGGACCCGGCTACAGGAAAGACAGCCATTGATTTGATTGACCGCATTCATAAGGAGTATCACAAAACAGTTGTGATTATCGAACACCGTTTAGAGGATGTGCTGTACCGCCATGTGGATCGTATTATCGTGGTGTCCCAGGGACGAATTGCTGCAGATATGACACTGGATGAGCTGATTGCATCCAATTTGCTGACTGAGCTGGGAATTCGGGAACCATTGTATGCTACGGCTATGAAGCATGCTGGGATACAGATTACACAGGAGATGAAGGCGGGAAGGCTAGATACCCTGACGATACCTGAGGATGTACGGGAAAAGATGAAAACCTGGTGTGCCCAGGAGCTTCCCAAAGCCAGTAATGATCGTCCGGAAATCCTTAGAGGAGAGCATATCAGCTTCCAGTACGACCGTTCTCGGAAAATCTTAAAGGATGTTAATTTCTCCATTCGAGAAGGGGAAATGGTTAGTATTGTTGGTACCAATGGTGCCGGGAAAAGTACACTGGCCAAATTAATCTGTGGATTTATGAAGCTGGATGAAGGAGATATTTTCTATAAGGGAGAAAGCCTTAAGGAACAAACCATCAAGGAACGCTCTAAAATCATAGGCTATGTAATGCAAAATCCCAATCAGATGATTTGTAAAAATATGATATATGACGAAGTAGCCATGGGACTGCAGATTCGAGGAATCCCGGAAGAGGAGATTCGCCAGAAGGTAGATCATGCACTGCAAATCTGCGGCTTGTATCCTTTCCGAAAATGGCCCATTGCAGCATTAAGCTTTGGACAGAAAAAACGTGTTACCATTGCGTCCATGCTGGTAATGAATCCTCAGATTTTGATTTTGGATGAACCCACAGCAGGGCAGGATTACCGACATTATACGGAAATCATGGAGTTTCTAAAGAGCTTAAATGAACAGGGAGTCACGATTATTCTGATTACTCATGATATGCACCTGATGCTGGAGTATACCAGCCATGCCATTGTTATCAGCAATGGAGAGAAAATCGGTGACAGTACAGCAGTGGATATTCTTACCAATGAGCAGATTGCCACCCAGGCCAGCTTAAAGCTTACCAGCCTGTATGAATTTGGTATTTCCCTGGGCTTAGAAGACCCTCAAAGACTGGTACAGCAGTTTATCGATTACGAGAGGGAGGCGGGAAAAGTTGAAAAGTAAATTATTTGATTATGTAGAACGGGACAATTTTGTCTATAACCTTTCCGGAGTAACCAAGCTGCTTTGCTTTTTATTCCTTACCTTTACCGCAATGTATGCGTATGATATTCGGATTGTGGTTGGAATTACCATTTTCTCTTTTGCAGCCTTACATGTGTCTGAGATTAAATTTTCCCAGATTAAGGTGATGATATATTATGTACTGATCTTTCTGGTACTTAATTTTGTGCTGACCTTTATTTTCAGTCCGCAATATGGAACAGAGATTTATGGAACCACCCATGAGATTTTCACCATTACCTCCAGGTATGTAGTAACTCAGGAGCAGATGCTGTATCAGATTACCAAGACAGCAAAATATGCTTCTGTAATTCCTTTGGGAATGCTGTTTCTACTAACAACCAATCCCAGTGAATTTGCTGCAGCGTTAAATGGTATTAAGGTAAATTATAAGGTAAGCTATGCATTGTCTCTGACCCTTCGTTATTTTCCGGACATTGTGAGAGATTATAACGATATTGCATTAGCGCAGCAATCCAGAGGGCTGGATTTGTCTAAGAAGGAGAAGCTTTCTGTGCGGGTGAAAAATATTATGAATATTTTCATTCCACTTATTTTCTCAACCCTGACCAGGATTGATGTAATTACCAATGCTATGGATTTAAGAGGCTTTGCCAAGAAGAAGGAAAGAACCTGGTACATGAAAAAGAAGCTGACTGCAGCGGATTATATATGCATCGCAAGCTCCGTAATATTATTTATCGCAGTTATTGCTTTTAGTCAGCTGTGTAATCATGGAAGATTTTGGAATCCATTTGTATATTAAGAAGAAAAGAGGAATAGAAAATGAGCATGTTTGACAAACCAATTTTAGTGTTTCAAACAGATTTTACCTATGCAGAAGGAGCAGTTAGCTCCATGTATGGTGTTGTAAAAACCGTTGACAGAGAGTTAGAAATCTTTGACGGAACCCATATGCTGCCCCAATATGATACCTGGAGTGCTAGCTATCGTCTCTACCAGAGTCTGCAGTTTTGGCCGAAGGGAACTATTTATGTCTCTGTAGTAGACCCGGGAGTGGGTACTGCCAGAAGAGCCTGCGTGGCTAAGACGGTGGATGGCTATTATATTGTTACACCGGACAATGGGGCATTAACCCATGTAAAGAAATATATTGGCATTGAAGAAGTAAGAGAAATTGATGAATCTGTAAACCGGCTGGCCAGCACCAGAGGAACCAGCATTTTCCATGGCAGAGATTTATTTGGATACTGTGCAGCAAGACTTGCCAGCGGAATTATCGATTTTGAAGGGGTGGGTCCAGCCTATCCAGTAGAAGAAATTGTAGAACATGAAATATTAGAGCCAAAGATTTCACCAAATCATGTGGAAGGAATTTTTGAAATCAATGATCCTAATTTCGGAAACCTGTGGAGCAATATTACATTAGATGAATTTCAGCAGGCAGGCTTCCAGTATGGAGATACCGTCCGCACACTTATCACCCATGAAGGACATGTGGTGCTAGATCAAGAGCTGCTGTTTGAGAAAAGCTTCGGCTTTGTTGAAGTAGGACAGCCTATGATTTACAATAATGAATTGATGAAGGTATCTATCGCCGTGAGCCAGGGAAGCTTCTGCGAGAAGTATCACGCAGACTTCGGTCCACAGTGGAAGGTAACTTTTTCAAAATAAAAACATTCAAAGGAGAACAGAAAAATGAAAAACATGTTTCGTTTCACAACCAAAACACTGGTAGCAACCGCATTAGGTGCAGCATTATTTATGCTGTTATTTATGTTCATTAAGGTTCCTACCGGAATCCCAGAGACCAATATTGAAACTGCTTATGGAGTAGGGGCATTCTTCTCAGCATTATTTGGACCAATCTGTGGATTTTTAATCGCATTTATTGGACATGCATTGTCTGATGCAGTTCAGTACGGAAGTCCATGGTGGAGCTGGGTTATCGCCAGCGGAATTACCTGCTTTGTAACAGGATTATCCTTCACAAAGTTAAAGGTTGAGGAAGGAATCTTCACAGCAAAGGACGCTTTGGTATTCAATATTTACCAGGTAATTGCAAATGTTATTGCATGGATTGTTGTAGCACCGGTACTTGATATCGTAATCTACAGCGAGCCAAGAGAACTGGTATTTACCCAGGGAGCTGTTGCAGCCATTACCAATGCTATTTCAGCAGGTGTTATTGGCACCATTCTTTTACTTGCTTACAGCAAGACCCGTTCTAAAAAGGGAAGTCTGACACAGGAAGACTAAGACGTATAGGACACAGGAACAAAGACCCCTTACCGGATTGGATGGTAAGGGGTCTTTTTTTTGCAGATATCCATTGACGAAAGGCGAAAAAAGGCAGAAAATAGAGATATAGTATGGTACAAATGAGGGTAAATGATGAATGGATTATTACAGGTGCTGGAAAACAACATACAATTAATTCTTATTGTGCTGTTATTGTTGGTTTTAATTGAGTTTTTCTGTTAAATGTAAAACGAAGCAGGGGAAACTGGAAGCTGCAGCATACAGACCGGGAGAAGAAGGATTCCTTTTACCATGAGCTGGCAGAGAATAGCCCGAATGTATACATGATGATTCGCAAAAGAGATTTAAAGCCTGTCTATATCAGTGATAATATCACAAGAGAATTTGGATTCCAGAAGATAGAGTTGGAAGCCGATATTGTAATTATGGAACGGATTGCCGTACACTCCTATGTTCGTACATTTTGGAAAGCATTTCATCAGTGGCAGGAGCAGGGGGAAGAAGGTCATCTGAAATTTGAATTTGAATATGCGTTGAATCGTCAGGATCATCCAGTGGAAGATACGCAGTGGGGAGAATTGGATCTGTTTGACACCAGTGACCGTAAATATTACCTAATGATTATTCGTAATATCACAGACATTCATCAGGAAAAGGAAGCGTTAAAGGGACAAATCGCAGAGGCAGTGAGAGTAGAGCGGTCGAAAACAGCCTTCCTGTCTCAGATGTCTCATGAAATACGAACCCCTATGAATGGAATTATTGGCATGATTTCCCTGGCTAAAATGAACTATGGAAAGCCAAAGGTGGTTGAGGATTATTTGGGACAGGCGGAGAATCTGTCTAATTTTCTGTTGTCTATTATTAATGATATTTTGGATATGTCCAGAATTGAAAGTGGTAAAATCGAGCTGGAGCATGCAGAGTTTGACCTGTATGAAATAGCAGGTAAGCTTCAGACCATGTTTGCATCCAATATGGAATCCAAGGGAATTACCTTTCAGCTGTCTATGGAAGATTTCACGATACGCAGGGTTGTAGGAGATGAGCTGCGGCTAACCCAGGTGATTACCAATTTCCTATCTAATGCAGGAAAATTCACATCCAAAGGGGGAACCGTTTCTCTTACCTTTAAGCAACTGCAGATATGGAACCGTAGTATACAGCTGATGATACGGGTCAGGGATACCGGTAAGGGAATGTCTCCGGAATTTTTAAGCCGCATCTTCAAGCCCTTCGAGCAGGAAAGCACGGGAATTGCAAGAAATTATGGCGGAAGCGGTTTGGGAATGTCTATTGCAGATAATCTCATTCGTCTGATGGATGGACAGATTGTGGTGGACAGTGAAGAAGGAAAGGGAAGCGATTTCACTGTTTATGTGCAATTACCAATTGCTCAGGGAGAGGTAGAAGCAACGGTGCCCTATGCCATATCCTCCATAGAAGAAAGCCAACAGCAGACCCAGGAAGCTGATAGCATCTCCCTGGAAGGCATGCGATTTTTAATGGCAGAAGATAATGAGATTAATGCCATGGTGGCAACACGTTTATTTGCCAGTCAGAAGGTGGACGTGGAAGTGGCTGTCAATGGATTAGAGGCTGTTCGAATGTTTGAAAGCCGTGAACAGGGATATTATGATGGAATTCTTATGGATATTCAGATGCCGGTTATGGACGGATGGGAGGCAACACAGCATATTCGAGAATCAGAGAAGCCCTGGGGAAGAACCATTCCAATTTTTGCACTTTCTGCAGATGCCTTTGTGGAAGACAAGCGACATTCCAGAGGGGTTGGAATGAATGGTCATATTTCCAAGCCAATTAATTTTGAAGAACTGAAGACGATTTTGGGGAGAGAGATACTACAAGATAAGGGATGAAATATGCTATGAAGAAGTTGATTGCATATCTGACAAAACATGGAATACTTTTTAAGGTCTGCGGAGTTATTACAGCCATCAGTCTGGTAATTGGTGCAGTGGTAACTGGAGCAGGTGGCTTTGGTGCGGGCTTTGACCCTACGTTACTTACAGGAGATACCAGCCAGCTGGATGGAATGCCACAGTATGATCATACGATTTTTGGCAGCAGTCAGCAGGATACAGACAGCGGTCTGGAGATGGATCAGGAAGCACAGGAGGATTATTCCGTCCAGGATGGAGAACAGAAAATACTGGATAATACTGTTTCGGACGGATTGCAGATTGGTGAACTAGGAGAGGATGGCAGTGGTACAGCAGGTGCTGTGATTGGAAATGATGATTCGGGTATTCATATTTCTGTTCCAGGAGGAGGTAATCTTCCAGGAAATACCGGAACAGGAGAGAATGGACAAGGCGGAACCCAGGGCGGTGGCAACCAGGGAGGCAGCACCAATTCGGGAACGGAAGAGGAGACAGACCCGGATGCTGGTAAGTATGGGGTAGATTATTCCAATCCGGAAAACATCAGCAGTGTGTATCCGTCGGAAGCGGCAGATGAAAGCAAAGGCGTGTATGCTGTTAGCCTGAAGGTTACCAAGGGCTCCCTTCTTCAGCATTTCTATCAGGGAGAGGCTCCCAGATCTGCAGAAATGAGGGATTATATTACCGTCAGTGCGACCATGAGTGATGGTACAGTGAGAAATAATCTTCAATATATGCCAAGCAAAGCATTAGGAGGGGATTATACCGTTGCGTGGAGTGATAATCCTACAAACCAGCAAAATTCTATAGGATATCCTATGGTAGGAGATGATTACGGGAAGCAGAAGCATACAGCAACCCTGTCCTATCGTGGCGCTACCTGCCGTCTGTCCTATGATATTGTCCACTGGCAGCTGCTTCTTACTGATTTTTCTGAGGATTTTAGTCAGTATGGAGATGCATATTTTGATGACTTTACCTCTGAATTATATGAGGTAGGCGAGAAAAATGAAGCAAAATCTCCGGAAGAATCCCCGGTAATAGATTTATCTGATGATGTTTTTGACATGTATAATCGCATTGGTATTCGTACCAGGTTAAACAATGGCGTGGACCCTGAGAATATCACCCACTATCAGTATGTGAATCAGACCTATTCCAATCCAGATGATGAATATGATACCACGGCCTATTGTATAGAATTCTTCGGTGGCTGGTCCGATGTTAAGGGGACAGATGGACAGTCAACGGGTTCCTTATATTGTATGAAGCGGCCTTCGGACGCTCAGATTGACCGGGATGGGGTTTATTCAGTCACCATGTATCCTACCTGGAAGAAAAATTCCCAGAAGGATGAGTATATTATTGTGCTAAATGGAGAAGTGGGCCGGATTTGGAACACAGAGCTGATTGGATATCATGGCACAAGCTCTACCCTGAGGATTCCGGAAGGTGTGCAGACATTGGATTATAATAATCTAATGTATTATTCTGACTGGGAGTCGAATACGAAAATTAAGAAGCTGGTGCTTCCAGCTTCTCTTACCAACTTTGAGTATCTGGATCCTTTCGCAGGGGTTGTTAATTATTTCCCAAATCTTGAGGAAATTAGCATTGATGCCAATAATCAGAGATATTTGGATATTGATGGCATCTTATATAACAAGGCAGGAACGGAACTATGTTTGGTTCCTTCAGGCAAAACAAGCATAAACAAATGGTCAAAGTATGTGAATTCCATTGCAGACTACGCATTCTATGGAACCCATTTTAATGAGGTGACCCTTCCTGAAACCGTTACAGATTTTTATGAATATAGCTTTCTGGATGCAAGAATTAATACCCTTAAGATTCAGTGCCCTACAGGATTGAGGCTGGCTGACGGTGTATTTGACAGTGATTTGACAGATGATGAGGGCAATCCTGTTTTGGGAGTGCAAAATATTGTAATCAATTCAAATAATTTGAATTATATCCAGATGTATCAGTACTTGCCTCAATTATTTGAGTATCTAGACAGCAGTGATTTATCCAGGCTGGGAATGAACATTGTTGTGCCGGATTCCAATAATGATATGGTGTATCGCTCCATATTGATGCAGCTAGAGAAGAGCATAGATGCCTATAGCTATAATGATAACAGAGCCTTCTCCATTCTTTCTACGCCTAAGAAGGCACAACAGAAATATTCCCTGAATGCAGAAGGCTCTCTCCTATCTAAGGATGGAAAGACCCTGGTACGAATATCCAGTCTTCTTACTGGAATTATTACCCTGCCAGACAGTATCCACACCATTTCCGCAGGAGCATTTCTGGGAAGTGATGAGATTACCGCAGTCAAAGTCCCTGGCTCAGTGGAAAAAATTGAGGAACGGGCATTTGACGGAGCCAAGGCATTGCAGACCTTGCAAATATTAGGAAGCCATGTGCTTACCCTGCCATCCTATATGTTTGGTGATACCATACCTGCGGGACTAATGCTTTGCATTAACCGGGAAACGTATGACAGCTATCTGAAAAAACAGGCAGAGCAGCTGAATCAGAATTATGGAACCCAGACAGCACAGCAGATTCTCTATCCTGTGGACGGAGAAAGAAACACCTTATTAGAGGATGGCTCCCTATACTACGATAATTTAGATGGAACCTATGAGCTGGTGCATGCTAATTGTGCACTGAAGGGATACTTTACTCCCAAGGCTGGAACAGCTTCTGTGAGATACAGCCTAAGGAAGAAGCTTACTATGTTCATACCTCCAATAAAAATACAGGTTTATATGGTATTGTAGGAAACAATTATCATTTACTACAGGCAAGTATTGATTATCAGGGAAAATATGGATTGCTCAGTGGAACCACAGAGATAGAAGACAATGCCTTTCGCAATAGTACGCTGTTGACAGGAGTTTCCGGAGGACGTTCTCTTGTGAAGCTGGGAGCATATGCCTTCGCCGGATGTACGTCCCTTCAAGGGGTGGACATTAATAACAGCAATATGAGCAATCCCATGATTCTTGGAGAAGGAGCATTTATGAACTGCAGCTCCCTGACCACACTGGCTGGACCAAATGCAACCAGCAGCGCCTTAAGCATACCGGCAGCAGCTAGTGAAATTGGTGATAAATGTTTCCAGGGCTGCAGCTCTATTTCCACGATTTATTGCCGCTACGATAATCTGACGAAAATTGGAGCCTATGCTTTTGCAGGTTGCAGCAATGTGCAACAGGTTCGCTTTGGGTCACAGATTAAAGAATTGGGAGAAAGCTGCTTTCAGGATTGTACCAGCGTAACAGAATTAATCGCCTATGACACATTAAAGGACGCTTATTATTGTGTCCCCATTAATGTAACTTCCATACCCAAGAACTGCTTCCGTGGATGTACCTCTTTAGGCTTTGTGAGATTTGATAAGGCTGCAGCTACAAGTATTGGCGACTATGCATTTGCTGATTGTACCAGCATGGACTATGTCGTATGTTCTACTGCAATCACCAGCCTGGGTCAGGGATGCTTTATGAATTGTACTGGCATGACAGAGATTGCCTCTTATCGGCCAGGGGATACGGAGCACTTATATGATGCCCTGCCTTATTATCTGTCAGAAGTGCCGGAAAGCTGCTTTGAAGCCTGTGCACAACTGGATTTGGTGGATATTCCAGAGGCGGTGACCAGTATTGGCAATCGTGCTTTCTATGGCTGTACTTCCTTAAGAACCAGCGGTACCATCCAGGATTTGTATGAGATACCGGATACAGTTACCACAAGAGGAACCTTAGGGTTACAAAGGAGAGAAGACAGATGATAATAGAGAAATCAGAACAGATTATTCGAGAGGTTAGCAAGGTGCTGGTGGGAAAGCAGGACGTCATTGAGAAAGTCCTTATGACCATCTATGCAGGAGGACATATTTTATTGGAAGATTATCCCGGGGTAGGCAAGACTACTCTGGCATTGGGCTTCTCCCGGGCATTGAATCTGGACTATAAGAGAATACAGTTTACTTCGGATACCATGCCTTCGGATATTATGGGCTTTAGTGTATTGAATCAGGATACAGGAAGCTTTGAGTATCGTCCGGGAGCGGTGGATTGTCAGCTGTTTCTAGGAGATGAAATTAACAGAACCTCCTCTAAGACACAGGCAGCTCTTCTTGAGGTTATGGAGGAGGGAAGCGTGACGGTGGATGGAGTTACCCATAATATGAAGCGCCCCTTTATCTGTATTGCTACACAGAATCCCGTAGGATCGGTAGGAACCCAGCCCTTACCAGATTCTCAGCTGGATCGATTTATGGTTCGCCTCCATATTGGATATCCCAGCACAGAGGAACAGATGAGCATTATTTTGCAGCATCAAAACCAGAAGCCAATGGAAGAGGTGAAGGCAGTTGTTACCGCAGATGATCTGATTGAAGTGCAGAATTTCCTCTCTACGATAAAGATTGCCCCGGAGGTTTTAAAATATCTTACGCAGCTATGCGAGCTTACCCGAGAGCATCCTTTAGTGGAGCTGGGAGTAAGTCCCAGAGGAATTCTGGCATTAAGTCAGATGTCCCGTGCCTGTGCCCTATTGCATGAACGAGTGTATGTAATACCGGAGGATGTACAGCAGATTTTCAAGGAAACCTGTGCGCACCGACTGGTACTAAGACCTCAAGCCAGAATCGAGGGTATTATGGCGGAAGATATTCTGGAACAGATTATGCAGGAGCTGACACCGCCCAAGTTGGGCAGTCATTGATGGAGCAAATGACAGAAGGATAAACAAGGTTTTCTAGGAGGAATACATGAGAAGAAATCGATTGCTTTATTTTCTTATGGTGCTGGTAATATTAATTGCATATTATATTTCTAATCGTGGAACCTTTCTCATTCTTCTTGGAGTTGTGATAATCTTACCAATGGTGTCTCTGGTACTTTTGTTATTGTCAGGAGTGGGTATGAAGGTGCAGAGGATGTTGAAAATTGCCTGGTAACTATCAGGAAAATATATGGATTCAGATGGATATTGCAAGGCGTATACCATTGGTGGCAGCCAGGTTGCAGGGGAAGATGAAATTGAATAATGCTTTATACCATGAGACGATATATCAAGAAGCATCTTATGATTTGAAGCACAGCAGGCAGGACAGCTTTCGCCTTCCCTACTATTGCAGTAATTGCGGCAGGACGGAGATACAGTGGGAGCAGCTGTATCTGCAGGATTTACTGGGACTATTTCGAAAGCCCCTTTCTATACCTAATAGGAATCAATTTGTAGTATATCCCAAGCTATTGCAGATAGAGGTAGAGAAAACAAATCTTCCTAATGCCAGCAGTGTGGGAGAACAGTATGACCCTTATCGCCGAGGAAGTGATGTGACAGAGGTCTTTGGACTACGTGACTATCAGCCAGGAGATATGATTCATAGTATTCACTGGAAGCTGTCAGGTAAGCTAGGCAAGCTGGTGATTCGTGAATTTGGTCACCCATCCAATTATGATACCCTTCTATTATATGACACTGGAGTACCCCAGGGGGGAACAGATCATTTACAGCAAAATGCAGTGTTAGAGCTTGCGGCTTCCTTAAGCTATGCCTTGCTTCATCTGGGACATATGCATACCATGGCAACCATATCAGGACATACACTCCATCGCTGGAGTATAGAGCAGGCAGATGGATATGAAGAAATGTTGGGAGAAATGATGGAGCTTCCGGTGGTGGGAGAAAATTCCAATGTAATGGCTGAGTTTATCCAGGGGTGCTACCAACAGGATTATACCAAGATGATTTATGTAACCACTTCATTTCGTGAACGACAGATACAGGAACTGTCTCGCTATATGAATATTACCGTGGTGTACATCAGCAGTCATGAAGAGGAAAATCTGCAGCAGGGAATCAACTATCAGGTCATCGCCATTCCGGCGGACACCTTAAGAGAGAAGCTTCGTGTTGTGGAAATATAGGCTTGGAGATTAGGATGAATCATACAGAGGCATCGAAAAAGGAGATACAACAAAATAAGATACAGTTCATTTTGCCAAGACTGGTGCCCTATCTTACTGTGGCAGGTCTTGTCTTAGGATGCTATGGTTTGGCACAGCAAAGCTTTCAGGTGGGGGCAGTGCTTACGGCTTTATTCCTTTACCAGATGATATGTGTACTGCTTCAGAGCAGGAAAAGGTGGTATCAGGGCTTTCTGTGGGTGGTTAATATCCTGGGGGTTGTGCTGTTGCTGCTTCAGATACAGCAGATGATACAGGTAATACGATTTCTGGTAAATCAGGTGATTGCCCAGGTAAATCAGGTATACGATCAGGCATGGATGAGCTTATCAGCAACCGGCTGCAGCCGATGGGATGTGGCACTCTTTTCCTGTATTACAGGGATATTTCTGCTACAGCTGTGGAATGGTATCCTATCCCGTAGAGGTAAGCTTGGCGTATCTTTTCTTTACATGGTATTACTGTTGGGGTATTCCCTTTTGCCCACACTTTCCAGTGGCAGCGGAGGAATTCTCATACTTCTCAGCTGGATTCTATGCTGGCTTGGTACGGAGGAAGAACCCCGTCAGCTGTCCTATGGAAGAATTGGTTTGGGAATATTTGCAGTGATACTGATGTTTGTGCTGTCTTATAACATCCCTCAGGATGCATCCAGTGCTAATATAAAGCAGTTACAGCAGAACATGAAGGAGAAGGCTCAGGAATTTCGTTATGGCAGTGATACCCTTCCGGAAGGAGACCTGACGAAAGCTGCCGAAATCAACCAGGGGGATGAAAAACGTCTTAGCATTTCCTATGATAAGATTGGAGAATTGTATTTAAGAGGCTATGTGGGAGGAACCTATACAGGAAGCGGATGGATTACTCTTCCCAAGAGTAATTATATACAGGATAACACCAATGGAATGCTGGAGTGGCTTGGCCGGAAGCATTTTCAGACAACCACCCAATATTATCAGTATTGTACGGTACAGGACTATGATACCACTACCATGAATCTGAAGGTGACCAATTTAAACAGTAATCGGAAATATGTGTATGCACCCTATGAGCTGTCTCAGGTATCCAATGGCTTACAGCAGCAGAAAATGGACTGGCAATTACAATCCACTGGACTGTTCGGAACCGGAAGCTATCAGATGCGTGTGGAAACCAGGGGGACAAGCCTGGAATATATGCCCTTGGAGATAGGAAATCAGCAGGAACAAACGGGACAGGCATTCTACCAGGCCAACCAGGTGTATCAGGCCTTTGTTCAGCAGGCATATACCCAGATTGATGAGGAGTTGAAGGATTATCTGAATACGGTATTTTTCCAGGATGGTGACTGGGAGAATGCCAGCCTTAGTGAGATATCTGCAAGAATTCGCTTAAAGCTTCAAGAACAGATGACCTATCGGGACAATCCGGTAGCATATGATGGAAGCACAGATTTTGTTCACTGGGTTTTAGAGGATGCCCGGGAAGGAAATACAGAATATTATGCAACCATTGCCGCATTGGCATATCGAAGCCAGGGGATTCCTGCACGTGTAGTAGAGGGATATTATTTGTCTGCCGGTGATGCCAGTGAGAGCATAAAGCAGGGACAGGGCAATATTGTTCTTACCACAAAGAATGCGCATGCATGGCTGGAAATATACCGGGAACCCATAGGATGGATTCCCATTGAAGTTGCACCAGGCTTCTATTATGCACAGTATACAACCCAGCAGATATTAAATCAGCCACAAACTACCGTGAGTATCGAAAATGAAGATGACCAGGAACAATTAGAGGGAAGTACGGCAGATACCCTGGATTCAGATGGAAACAAACAGCAGAATACGGAGACCACCAGAGACAAAATCCGTCATATTACAGGGGGACTTCTTCTGGTAATTCTGATTCTCACAGCACTATTAATGACCATTCAGATTCAAGGCAGCCTCCGTCGAAGAAGAGTACTTACCACACAGGACATTTATGACCAGGTTACTGCACTGCTTCACGCAATGAAGCTTCCGGTGAATATGTACTATCCACTGGAAGCCAGAGCTATGGTGCTAGAAGCGTTCCCCCAGATGCATCCGGAGGAATATGATCGATTTATCACCTTAATTCAGAAGGAAATATTCGGAAAAGAGGAATTAAAGCCCAATGAACGCCGGTATCTGATGGAGTTTCGTAATCGCCTGGGAGAAGCTGTATTTCGTCGAAGCAGCCTGTGGGCAAGAATACGAATTCACTATATTGAGTGTATTATGTAGTATTTCAGGGGCAGCAGTATTTAGGAATGAGAGGGCGTATTTCCGGGACTTAGCTGGTAAGCATCCCGGAATTCCTTAGGAGGAACCCCGAATTCCTTCTTAAATGCACGAAAGAAGCTGGTATAATCCTTAAAACCATAGGATGCAGCGACTTCCTGCAGGGAGCCACCAGACAAAATGGCGGCTTTACTTGCATGAAGTCGCTTTTTTAATACATATTGATGGGTAGAAATGCCCATATTATCCTTAAAGATATGTGCTATGTGGTATTTACTTACGAAGAAATGCCGTGCCAGTGTATCAAGACTCAAATCTTCTTCCAAGTGCTCGTTCATATAATCACACAGATTGGTAAATAAATTAGGCTGTGCCGTACTGGTAGCAGGCTGCTCCCGCTGGTACACAATACGGTTAATGCTTAGCATAAAGCTGGTAATATAGCAGTCAATCATAGGCGTATGAAAGGCAGCCACCCGTTGATTTTCCTCTATAATTTCTATCATTTTATTAAACAGTATCTGGGCGGTAGAAAAATCTGTAGAAAAATGATGACAGCTAATGCGATCACTATATTCAAAGGAATAGAAGATATCCGGACTTGCCTGTTGAAGTCTTGCAAAGTAATCTGGGGATAGCCAAAGCACAATTCTTCGATAGGGCAGAGTATAGTCCTTGAATTCCGGCTTATGGAATACCCCAGGGGGAATAATGCAGATATCCCCATAGGACAATGGATAATGATTTCGTCCAATCTGATAGGACAGGTTCCCCTCTAAAAACAGGTAGATTTCATAATAATCATGTCGATGCATTGATACATCCGACAGCACCTTATCCTCATAATAGAAGACCTCATAATCCTCTGTCTGCATATGCTGCCGCTTATCAAATTGACTGTGATAATGTTTTGCCATAGCTTCCTCCTTTTTATTTTACCAGCCACCTTCGACACGTTCCTTTTCTAGTATAGGTATTGTAAAGTCCTGGATTTGTGCTGGCTGTTCTCTGTCACCGTTGCTCAATGACAGACTTGGACATTTTTTCGCTGGATTTTTGTCTTATGAGCTCGCCCTGTTC
>CAZYYO010000014.1:0-21186 GCA_964650965.1 uncultured Lachnospiraceae bacterium
TTCTCGGATACGGTATTTTGCTTTACTCCTTCCGGAGATGTGAAGAATCTGCCCAATGGCTCTACTCCCATTGATTTTGCTTACAGCATTCATTCCGCAGTGGGAAATAAAATGGTAGGTGCCAAGGTAAATGGCAAGCTGGTACCCATTGATTATGTGATTCAAAATGGAGACCGGATTGATATTATAACCTCACAAAATTCCAGAGGCCCCAGCAGAGACTGGTTAAATCTGGTGCGAAGCACCCAGGCTAAGAATAAGATTAATCAGTGGTTCCGCAACGAATTAAAGGAAGAAAATATTATTCGCGGCAAGGAGCTTCTGGTATCCTGTGCCAAGGCCAAAGGCATTAATTTCGCAGATATTAATCGACCGGAATATCAGGCCAAGGTTATGCGTAAATATGGCTTCCACGACTGGGATGCCTGTTTGGCTACCGTAGGTCATGGCGGACTGAAGGAAGGCCAGATTGTAAACCGTATGCATGAGGAATACAAGAAGGACCATCCCGTACTGGTTACAGATGCAGATATCTTAGCGGAGAAGGGGGACTCCATCCAAAAGGATAAGCCGGTAGCCCCCAAATCCAAGAGCGGTATTACCGTTAAGGGAATGTATGACGTGGCAGTGCGATTCTCCAAATGCTGCAGCCCGGTACCGGGAGATGAAATTGTGGGATTTATCACCAGAGGTCGTGGTGTGTCCATACATCGTACCGACTGCATCAATATTATGAATCTTCCGGAAATAGAGAAGGGAAGATTAATTGAAGCAGAATGGGCAGCGGAAGCGGAAGGCACCAAGGACGGAGGTCTGTATCAGACAGAAATCCACATTTATGGAAATAACAGAACGGGATTACTGGTGGATATCTCCAAGATCTTTACCGAGCGGGATATTGATATTAATTCCATTCATTCTAAAACCAGCAAGCAGGGCGTGGCTACCATTAGTGTCACCTTTGGAATTAAGGGCAAGGAAGAGCTGCAGGGACTGGTGGATAAGATTCGACAGATTGACAGTGTGATTGATATTGAACGAACCACAGGATAAAGTATTAATCAGACAAAGTATAAATTCAGACAGGGAGTATAGACATCTTATGATGAAAATGGATATCAAGCAGTATGTAGTGGGCATGGTGGGAACCAATTGCTACATTGCAGGAAATACCCAAAATCAGGAATGTTTTATTGTAGACCCGGGAGATAATGCAGATACGCTGATTCAGGCCGTGACAGATGGGGGATGGACACCCAGGGCAATCCTATTAACCCATGGACATTTTGACCATGCAGGTGCAGCAGATAGCCTGGCAAAGCATTATGAGATTCCTGTATATGCCCATGAGGCAGAACAGGCAACCTTAGAGGATGAACGCATCAATTTATCCGGTCCTATGGCAGGTCGTGGTGTGAAATATCATGCAGATATCTTTGTAAAAAGTGAACAGGAGATAGACGTGGCAGGCTTTCATTTGCGGGTTCTATTTACCCCTGGACATACCAGTGGGGGCTGCTGTTATTATGTTCCCATGGAGGATGTGGTGTTTTCTGGAGACACCCTATTTTGCGGCTCCATTGGACGCACAGACTTCCCAGGAGGCAGTGCTTCTACATTGATTCGCAGTGTAAAAGAGAAATTAATGACACTTCCGGAACATACCCTGGTATTACCAGGTCACGATGCCAGAACAACCATAGAACAGGAGCGGATGTATAATCCCTATTTATAATGATATTAGTGAAATTAAACGAAGCAAATTTTGAATATGACATTTATTCTCTGGTTAAGGCATTTTATCCAGAAGAGGAAATTAAGGTAGAACGGGATATTTCCCAGGAGGAAATATCCTGTTTGCTGTGTGATACAGAACCAACAGTTCCTCATTTTATGGAGGTGGCTTATTCCAGGAGGCAGATTACCCTTGAGATTCCAGAGTGGAAGCTTCATGCAGCCATTTCCGTGGAATATGAGAATCGAAAGGATACCAAGAATAAGCTGAAACAGTTGATTTATCAAGAACTTTCCAGGATTACAGGAAAAACCCTTCCCTGGGGAACCTTAACCGGGATTCGCCCAACCAAGATTCCTATGCATTTGCTGGAGCTGGGAGAAAGCCCAAAAGAAATCAGAACCTATATGAAGGAAACTTACCTGGCATCCCAGGAGAAGATCGATTTAAGTCTGGATATTGCGTCCAGAGAATTAGCATTGCTTCGTCCCCTGGATTATCAGGATGGCTATAGTCTTTATATTGGCATTCCCTTTTGCCCTAGTACCTGCTTATACTGTTCTTTTACCTCCTATCCGGTAGGATTATGGAAGAACCGCATGGATGAATATCTGGATGCATTGGACCGGGAAATTGATTTTGTAGCCAACAATCTGGGACATAAGCATCTTAACACCATTTATATTGGCGGAGGAACTCCTACCTCTCTTAGTGCCCCTCAGCTGGACCGGCTTTTAGGGAAGATTGAGAGCAGCCTTGACCTTGGTCATCTTCTGGAATTTACAGTAGAAGCAGGACGACCGGACAGCATTACCAGAGAAAAGCTTCAGGTAATTAAGTGCCATGGAGTGGACCGCATCTCCATTAATCCTCAGACCATGAAGCAGGAAACCTTAGATATTATCGGCAGACATCACACGGTAGAGGACATTCGTAACAGCTATGCCATGGCAAGGGATGTGGGATTTGATAATATTAATATGGACTTAATCATGGGACTCCCTGGAGAGAACCTGACAGATGTAGAGCATACCTTAGAAGAAATCAGCCAAATGAAGCCGGATAATCTTACGGTGCATTCCCTGGCTATTAAGCGGGCAGCCAGACTGAATCGGGAGATGGATTCCTATCTGGATTACCCTATGGAGAATTCCCAGGGACATGTAGACCGGGCTTATGAATATGCAACACGTATGGGAATGAAGCCTTATTATCTCTACCGTCAGAAGAATATGGCAGGAAATCTGGAAAATATAGGATTTGCCAGGGAAGGCAAGGCTGGGATCTATAATATCTTGATAATGGAAGAGAAACAGACTATAATGGCACTTGGTGCTGGAAGTGCCTGTAAGTATGTCACCAATCATGGAGCGGATGTAACCCGCAGTGAGAACGTGAAGGATGTTCAGCTCTATATAGACAGAATTGATGAAATGATAGATAGAAAGCGAAAGAAACTGGAGGAAATTGCATGGCTTTAAGTAAAAAACCGGTAAATGGAATGAAGGATATCCTGCCACAGGAGATGGAAATAAGGGACTATGTTACAGGAGTTATTAAGGAGACTTATCGAAGCTTCGGCTTTACTCCTATAGAGACCCCTTGTATGGAGAATATTGGAAATCTGTCCAATAAGGCAGGTGGAGAAAATGAGAAGCTGATTTTTAAGGTGCTAAAGCGTGGAGAGAAGCTGAAGCTAGAGGAAGCCAAGGAAGAAATGGATGTAGTGGATTTTGGAATGCGCTATGACTTAACGGTTCCCCTGTCTCGTTTCTATGCCAACCATGCCAATGAACTGCCCAATCCATTTAAGGCATTACAGATAGGAAATGTATGGAGAGCAGACCGCCCTCAGAGGGGACGCTATCGTCAATTTACCCAGTGCGATATTGATATCTTTGGAGAACCTTCCAATCTGGCTGAAATTGAGCTGATTATGGCTACCACAACCACCTTAGGAAAATTAGGCTTTCATAATTTTGAAATCCGTATTAATGAGAGAAAAATTCTTAAGGCAATGGCAAGCTACAGTGGCTTTGAAGAGAAGGACTATGATGATATTTTCATTACCTTAGATAAGATGGACAAGATTGGAGTAGATGGAGTTGCCCGGGAACTGTTAGAAGCAGGATTCCCCCAGGAATCCATTGACAAGTATCTAGGACTGTTTACTGCCTTGGAGGATAAGAAGGACGTTGCCGGTGGCATGGCTTTCTTAACAGAAACCCTGGCTGATTACCTGGATGAAGCAGTAGCAAACAGCATGAAAGAGATTGCAACAGCAGTTAATGCAACCAAGCAGGCAGACTTTGAACTGGTGTTTGATCCTACCCTGGTTCGTGGTATGAGCTATTATACCGGTACCATTTTTGAAATTGCCATTCCGGAATTTGGTGGAAGCTGCGGTGGCGGTGGACGCTATGATGAGATGATTGGTAAATTTACCGGAAATAATGTGCCTGCCTGTGGATTTTCGATTGGCTTTGAGCGTATTATCCTTCTTTTGATGGAACAGGGCTTTACCATTCCTGAGAGCCCTAAGCGTGTGGCTTATCTGGTAGAGAAGAATTATCCGGCCCAGAAGCTGGTACAGGTGATGGAACAGGCTAAGGAAGCCAGAGCAGCCGGTGAGCAGGTGTTGGTGGTTCGTATGAATAAGAATAAGAAATTCCAGAAGGAACAGCTGAATAAGGAGGGCTATCAGGACTTTGTGGAATTTTTCAATAGAGATTAGGAGGAAATAACAAAATGGCAGAGTCAATGAGTGGTTTACATCGAAGCCATCGATGTACAGAAGTATCCAATACAAATATTGGAGAAGAAGTTACCCTGATGGGATGGGTACAAAAAAGAAGAAATCTGGGAAGTCTGATTTTTATAGATCTTCGTGACCGCAGTGGTTTGATGCAGGTAGTATTTGATGAACCTGTTGTGGGCAGTGAAGGATTTGCCAAGGCAGCAACCTTACGAAGTGAATTTGTAGTGGCTGTGGTTGGTACGGTGCAGAAGCGTACTGCAGCAGTAAATGAAAATTTAAAGACAGGCGATATTGAAGTGATGGCCAAAGCCATTCGTGTCTTATCTGAATCAGAGACACCTCCATTTCCTATTGAAGCCGGTATTAATACCAAGGACGAATTACGCCTGAAATATCGTTATCTGGATCTTCGTAGACCAGACCTTCAAAGCAACCTGATTATGAGAAGCAAGGTGGCTTCTTCCATTCGAAGCTTTCTTACAGAAGAAGGATTTCTTGAGATAGAGACTCCAATTCTTCAGAAATCTACCCCAGAGGGAGCAAGAGATTATCTGGTACCATCCAGAATTCACCCGGGAGCCTTCTATGCATTACCTCAGTCTCCCCAGCTGTTTAAGCAGCTTTTGATGTGCGCTGGCTATGACAGATATTTCCAGATTGCAAAATGCTTCCGTGATGAGGATTTAAGAGCAGACCGTCAGCCGGAATTCACCCAGGTGGATATGGAATTATCCTTTGTGGATATGGATGATGTAATTGATGTAAATGAACGTCTGCTGGCTAAGGTATTTAAAGAAGCCATTGGAATTGATGTTACACTTCCTATTGAGAGAATGACCTGGCAGGATGCCATGAACCGTTTTGGTTCTGATAAGCCGGATACCCGCTTTGGCATGGAATTACAGGATGTATCTTCTGTAGTTGCCGGCTGTGGATTTGGTGTATTTACCGGTGCATTAGAAAATGGCGGCAGCGTTCGTGGTATTAATGTAAAGGGACAGGCTGCAATGCCTCGTAAGAAGATTGATAAATTAGTTGACTTTGCCAAGGGCTATGGTGCCAAGGGATTGGCATATTTATGTGTCAATGAAGATGGTACCTATAAATCCAGCTTTGCCAAATTTATGACAGAGGATGAGCTTCATCACCTGGTACAGGCAATGGATGGAGAGCCGGGAGATTTATTACTATTTGCAGCAGATAAGAACAAGGTTGTTTGGGATGTATTAGGAGCCTTACGTCTGGAGCTGGGTAAGGAATTAGAGCTTTTTGACAAGAAACAGTTTAATTTTCTGTGGGTAGTAGATTTCCCACTGTTTGAATGGTCTGAGGAGCAGGGAAGATTCCTGGCAATGCATCATCCATTTACCATGCCTTACGAAGAGGATATTCCTATGATTGATACAGACCCTGGCAAGGTTCGTGCTAAGGCCTATGATATTGTATTAAATGGCACGGAGCTTGGTGGCGGAAGTATTCGTATTCATCAGAATGATATTCAGGAGAAGATGTTTGAAGCCCTGGGATTTACCATGGAGAAGGCATACGACCAGTTTGGATTCTTACTGAATGCATTTAAGTATGGAGTACCACCTCATGCCGGACTGGCATTTGGCTTAGACCGCATGATTATGCTTATGGTGGGAGCAGATTCCATTCGTGATGTGATTGCATTCCCTAAGGTGAAGGATGCGTCCTGTCTTATGACAGAAGCACCAACGCCTGTAGATGAGAAGCAGCTAGAAGAGCTGTCTCTTCAGGTTCAGGAAGCAGAGCCGGTAGAATAAAGAAAAAAGCTGCGTCGTAGATGAAATTCATCCATGAGACGCAGCTTTTTTAGTAGAAGCATATCACATGTTATCGTGCAATGATATCTATAATTTCCCCGATATACATGGTATGCATATTGTTATCTTTGTACCATTTCTCTTTGATTTCAGGGTCTAAGAAGGAATCCTCGGTGATTCTGGTAGCAGACATTTTACGGCAAATAATTACGAAATTACCCTCATCAATGTAAGGGGTTTCTTTATAATGATCAATGTGAAGGCGGGCCTCAGATATTTTGTCTTCATCCCGACCGGATACCTTGCCAAGAAAGCTTAAGGTGCTTTTATAGGACTCAGGGAAGAAGGTAAGTGAGAAGGTATCACTTCCGTCTACAAATTCCTTGGTATAGCGGGTATCTCGAATATAAATGGTGGCAACGTTTTTACCCCAGAGAACACCTACGCCGCCCCAGCTGGCAGTCATGGTGTTTACCTTGCCATCCTTTTCGGCAGTAATGGCACACCAGTCGTTTCCGATTTTTTTAAATGGATTCCAGTCTAACATATCCATAGGGTATGGTTGAAATGCATGCATGATCTTTTCTCCCTTCGCTTGGTACGTGAATGTATCTTATATAAAGTATACGAGATTGTACGTTATTATTCAATATGAATAATAATCATGAATATGGACAGAGAGATAACCTGGGGTTATAACCGATATGAGTATGTGTTTCTTGACAGAGAAATGAAAAAGGCACATAATAATTTACAGAAAAAAAGAATACGTTTGGAGGCAGCAGCATGGATATCAAATTTGAAAAAAGAAGTCAATTAAAGGAAAAACCAGATCAGAAGAATCTGGGATTTGGTAAATACATGACAGATTATATGTTTGTTATGGATTGGACTCGTGAAGAGGGATGGAAGGATGCAAGAATCGTTCCGGAAGGACCCATTACATTAGACCCGGCTTGTGTTACTTTGCATTATGCACAGGAGACCTTTGAAGGCATGAAGGCATATCGCACATCAGAAGGAAAGATTCAGCTTTTCCGTCCGGAAATGAATGCAAAGCGTATGATTCATTCCAACGAAAGACTTTGTATGCCAGAGTTCCCGGTAGATATGTTTGTAGAAGCGGTAGAGGCATTGGTGAAGGTAGAGCAGGACTGGGTACCATCAGAACCGGATACTTCTCTTTATATCAGACCATTTATGTTTGCTACGGAGGCAGCTCTGGGCGTTCATATGGCAAGTGAATATAAATTCATGGTAATCTGTTGTCCTGTAGGTGCATATTATGCTACCGGATTAGACCCAGTGAAGATTCTTGTAGAGGACGAGCTGGTACGTGCGGTGAAGGGCGGAACCGGCTTTACCAAGTGTGGAGGTAACTATGCAGGTTCTATCTTAGGTCAGGTGAAGGCTGAGAAGCTGGGATATGCCCAGGTTCTGTGGTTAGATGGAGAGCATCGTAAATACGTGGAAGAAGTTGGAACCATGAACATTATGTTTAAGATTGCAGGAGAGATTTATACAGCACCTATCGAAGGAACTGTACTTCCAGGCGTTACCCGCGATTCCATGATTCACTTATTAAGAGACTGGGGCTATAAGGTAAATGAAACCAGACTTTCGGTAGATGATTTGATGAAGGCAGGACATGATGGAACCTTAGAAGAGGTATTTGGTACAGGTACGGCAGCAGTTATTTCTCCTGTTGGTGAGCTTCGTTATAAGGATGATGTAGTTACCATTAATGATTTTAAAACAGGCGAATTAACCCAAAAGCTGTATGATACCTTAACAGGAATTCAGTGGGGCAAGCTGGAGGATAAGTATGGCTGGACCGTAACGGTCTGCTAGAACCAGGCGTTATCATACAATGAAAATCACAGCAGGTACAGGCATAGCATTGCCGTGTAGTTGCTGTGATTTTTTTTATGGCAAATTATCATGATAATAAATTTGATACCTTTACTTTAGAAAGTCTTAAGCCTTTTTACAAATCAATGTTAAGACCTGGCGGGTATTCTAACATCAGGAGGTTACATTTCGATGAAAAGAGCAGGGCGTATTCTATGAAAACATGGTATGATATCACATAGAACACAATCTATGAAGGAGAATGGGAAACATGAATATGAGAGCATATCACGTATTAATTGTTGAAGATGATGAGGAAATCAGAAAAGGCATCGCTATTTATCTTAAGAACCAGGGCTATGAAGTACTTCAGGCGGCCGATGGAGTAGAAGGCCTTAAGGTGATGGAAGAGCAGGAGGTCCATCTTGCAATTGTGGATATTATGATGCCCAGGATGGATGGAATTCAGATGACCATGAAGCTGAGAGAAAAATATGATTTCCCAGTGATTATGCTGTCAGCCAAATCAGAGGACATGGATAAGGTGGCAGGCTTAAATATTGGAGCAGATGATTATGTAACCAAACCATTTCATCCTATGGAGCTGCTGGCTCGGGTGAATTCTCATTTACGCAGATACGAGAAGATGCTTGCCATGCAAGATCAGGGACAAAGCACGGAAGAAGAAATGTATCAGTGCGGTGGCATCGAGGTAAATGTGCCAAGAGCTCAGGTAATGGTAGATGGAGAGGAAGTAAAGCTGACTCCAACAGAATATAAGATTCTCCTGCTTCTCATACAAAGTCCGGGAAGGGTCTTCTCCTCAGAAGAAATTTACGAGAAGGTGTGGAAGGAAAAAGCGATTAATACAGATACCATAATGGTTCATATTAGAAAGCTGCGAGAAAAAATCGAAATTAACCCGAAGGAACCAAAATACATAAAGGTGGTGTGGGGTATTGGATACAAAATGGAAAAGAAATAAAATAATCAGACAGGTAATCGGAATGCTTCTAGTGCTTACCGTAGCGGCTGCCAATCTGGCAGTGATGCCTAGAATTCAGAAGGCGGCCAAGGAAATGCAGCGGGATGCCGGGAATTCTGTAGATACCTCCATGTATGACGAAATGACAACGGAATTATATGGAGACAGTTATGTATTATATCTAGAGAGCCTGGAACGCAATTCTGGAGGGAAATCTTATGATGCATCTATTTTTCTCCCACAGGAGAATCAGAAAATTGATGAAGATGAATATCCACTGAATGCAATGAATGCCTATCTAGATGAAGCAATCGATAATTTCTCTATTAGCCGTCAAAGCTTGGATTATGCAGTGTTTATGGCAGGTGAAGCGAATCAGTGGCAGCTACAGGAGAAGAATACAACCTCAGAACTGGCGGATTATCTCACAGGACAAGACAATCCAGAGTTGATGGAACGACTTGAGAAGCAGTATGGAATCATTCTGGTACTTACCTATGATGAAAATGGAATTATGGAGATAAGCAATGTTTATACCCAGGAGGATGATCAGGATCAGCTGTTGAAAATGATGCAGTCGGTTAGCAAAAATAATTATTTTGTTAACATAGATAGTAATATAGAAAACAATCAGCTGCAGGGACCAGTAAATATGAGAATTATATTCGGCATCCCCACAGATTATATGTGGTCCTATTATAGCTATGATCACAGCTATGATGTGGAATATTATTATGGAGCAGCCGGGGGCTATAGCATGTATGCCTTAAGCCTGATTGTTATTACAGTACTTGCTATTATCTTTATCTTCCTAAGACGAAGAGAATATCACCATGATATTTCCCAGGAGAAAAAATATCCATTGCTGGAGCTGGCGCTGATTGGAGGATTCCTGTTGCTGGCAGGAGGCTGGGAGGTTGCAGAGCAGTGCATGTGGCTAATGAATCGTTCAGGTGCACAGCAGCTTACCAATATGGGGGTATCTGCTGTTCAGACCAGTGATATTATCTGGTTTGTCAATGGAGGTATCACAGCACTATTATATCTTCTGTGGTATGCATGTCTGTCTGTAGTAGGAGAAATAGGAGTATACGGAATTGGCCAGTGCTTAAAGGAGAGAAGTATTATCGGGAGAATCGTCTGCTGGAGCTATGAGAAGATTGGTGAACTTCGCAAAGAAGTATCAGCCACCGACCTGTCTCAAGACTGGAAGAAGAAGCTGGTGAAGGTACTGCTGATTAATTATGGCATTCTTGTGGTGATAAGCTTCTTCTGGTTCTTTGGAATCTTTTTAATGCTGGGCTATACCATTGTCTTATATATCTTAATTACCAAGGAACTGACGAAAACCCAGCAGGATTATCAGGTTTTGTGCAATGAGCTGCAAACACTGGCTACAGGAGAGATGGATCTGGAGATTCCAGAATCCCTGGGACATTTCAGCCAGGCAAATGCACAGCTAAAGAAGGTACAATATGGCTTCTCCCGGGCAGTGGAGCGGGAGGTGAAGAGTCAACAGATGAAGACGGAATTAATTACCAATGTGTCTCATGACCTAAAGACACCATTAACGGCAATTACCACATATATTGCACTGCTTCAGGAAGAGGGCATCACCCAGCAGGAGCAGAAGGAATACATTTCCGTGCTGGATAGAAAGGCGCAAAGGCTGCGGGCTCTGATCGAAGATTTATTTGATATAAGTAAAGCCAACAGTGACAATTTAGAGCTGGATTTGGCAGATGTGGATATTACCAGTCTAATTCGACAGGTGGCCTTTGAGATGGAAGAGAATTTTGAAGCACATAATCTGCAGCTGCGCTATCGTGTACCAGATGAGAAGGTTATGGTATCCTTAGACGGACAGAAGGCTTATCGCATTTATGAGAATCTTCTGGGAAATGTAGTGAAATATGCACTGGATGGTACCAGAGTATTTATCAAGATATATGAAACAGAGCAGGGCGTGTTGACTTCTATCGCCAATACCTCAAGAGAGGAATTAGACTTTGATGATGAGGCGATTACAGAACGATTTATGAGGGGAGATGTTTCCAGAAATACACCTGGAAGTGGCCTTGGACTTGCCATAGCTAAGAGCTTTTCAGAGGCTATGAAGGGAAATTTACAGATTACCACAGAAGGAGATTTGTTCCAGGTTACCATTCTTTGGGATAGATAAAAAAAGAATATAAAAACAGTAATGTCGATTGTTTTTCGACCGGTTCGACCGGTGGAACAATCTGCATCGCTAAAGTCGATTAAAAATCCATGATATCTTACGTTCATCAAATTGATGGAGGTGAGTATCATGGATTTTTGGGAATGGTTACATGGAATTTTTGGCTAAAAGACAAAAGAAACAAATAAATAACATCCCCACATTGCAAATCTTTTCATAAGCATTTATAATTATCTCTTAGTAAGTCACCAATGGATTACTAAGGAGAAAAGAGTATGAATGAATTATTATTAGAACAGGTACGAACCCTGACAATGTGTATCATGGTTCTAGGGGTGATTGACACCCTTTTGGAGATTTCCCAAAGCAAGAAGGTTATTTTGCTGGAGTTTGTTTATATCGCAATTAATCTATTTTGCAATGCAGGATTGAAGCAGTATTCCATTGAATTATATGGAGTGCTGGTGGTAAGCATTATGTTTTATGCTGCAATTTACAGCATATACTTAGGCAAGCGCAGCTTTCTTCTATCTGTAGCAGTGATGATGATTGCCGTAATTACAGAGGGCGCCTGTGCCATTGCCACAGCAGTACTTACTTATGGCTTTTTTATTTTTCCTCAGGCAGTGGAGTACAGCCAGATTCTCATGCTGCTAAGCAATTTCTTGAAATTACTTTTTTTGATACCAATTTACTTATGGAACAAAAAGACATCATTGGTTCAATACCTGAATCGATGGAGTGCCAAAATGATGGTAATATTGCTGGGATGCATTTTCCAGCTAAGCCGCTATTATCTATATGTAATTGGGTTACAGAAGGGAAATGCTATGAGATACGTATTTTTCATGATTGCGATTATGGGAATCTTTACAGGTGCAGCCTGGGTGATTGACTGGAAGTTAAGAGATGTAGAACGAAGGCAGCTATGGGAGGACAACAAGCGTATGTCCAGTGAAATCCATCGCTCTAAGGAAATTATTCCGGCTATTCAAAGTACACTGGATCGATTGGTGGAAAATCGGGACAATGAAGAGCTGATACAGGAGATTCGACAGCTATGTGGGGAACAGATGAAAGAGAGCAAGGCGGAAAGCATGCAGGAAAAACAGTTCCCATCTACAGGTGTTGCGGTGTTAGATGAACAATTGAAGATGTTTGGTCAAGAGGCTGCCAGTCGAGGAATTAATCTGGATGTATTTGTAGCAGACCTGGTAAAACCGGCGTTAAAGCAACAGAAGATTCAGGAAATGGATTTCCTTCGGTTGGTTGGAGATTTAACCAGAAATGCCTTTCGGGCCGTGGCAGATGAAACAGGTAATATTCTTATTATTTTTGGTTATCTTCAGGGGGATTTCCAGTTGGAAATCTATGATGATGGCAAGCCCTTTCCGGAATTTGTGTTAGAACAGTTCGGTAAGCGGGGACTGACTACAGGAGGCACTGGAAATGGACTGGCAGATATTTTAGAATGTGTGGATAAATATCAGGCATCCTATTATATGGAGGAATATGCCCAGCAAGATACCTTTACAAAAGAAATACGAATTGTATGGGATGGAAAAAATGATAGAGTCATACAGCCAAATAGATAAAAAAAGAAAACTCTTTGGATAATGGAAGTTATCCAAAGAGTTTTTCTCGCATTTGTTGAATAAATTCGCCATTAGAGGGGCGATGATTGCTGCTTTTTACCGGGTAGGGGTAATGCTTGTGTAGATTCATTAAGTTGGTATTATCCCACACGTATTCAATGGCGGTTCGCATAGCCTTTTCAATATTCTGTGGACTTGTATGATATTTATCTCCCAGCAAGGGATAGATGACCTTAGACATCTGCACTGATTCTTGAGGGCGAATGGATAAGTATAGAAGGGCGGAAGCAAGATAGTCAGTTCCTAAATGGGCGCTGGTAAAGCCAATTTGTGACAACTCATGATAAATCATTTTTTGTGTCCGTTCCATTTTCTCACTCATTACAGGCGCATCCTGTCGATGATATTTATATACCTTGTCGATAATAGACAGTACCTGGGTTGGAGAATAGCTGGCATTAATCTTCTGAAAGATGAAGTCTACCTTCAGCTCTGTACGAAGATATTGAAGAATGGCAGCGGAGCAATTATTAGTGGTGACAACCACAAAGGGCTGTTGAATGGGAAGCTTGCGCATTTCCTCACAAAGTCCCATACCAGTGCCTTCTTCAATTTCCAAATCTAAAATCAACACATCAACCCGATCTTTTTTTAACAGCTCTAATCCCTGCCGCTGGCTGGCCGTCTCTCCATACAGCTTGTATTTGGGATGATCTAGTAAAGTGATTTTAAATGCATAGCGTGTATCTTCATCATCTTCTACCAATAGAATATTTATAAGATTTTTTTCGTTCATATGGTCTCCTGCATGATTGTTGTATCCACGGTTTCGTGCAAATAAGTATGAATAATCTCATTTAATGTATACAATATAGCATATTTTGGAAGATATATTAACAATTATTTGGAAAAAATCGATTTTTTTCGACTTTATAGAGATACAGAAACGTTGAAAATAAAGGAAAGTCGAGAAAAGGGAAGAGGAAAGTCGACGATTTCGTCGACCTGACAGATTGCCATATAGTATTATAATCTGAATGAAAAGCAGATAACTTCATTTGTCTTTTTAATGGGGATTGAGTTATGATAATTATAGCTCATATAAAAAAGATGCCGGTTTTTTGTTAGAATGTTCTAACAGAGAACCTGCATCTTTTTTTTCGCTATCGTAAAAGGGGTGGAAACATTGACAACACCTGGGGTTTAGGATAAACTCATTATTGTCGTAAAAGAAGAAATACAGGGGAGTTATCCCATATATGGAGGATCGATGGAGAAGAAAATTAAAAATATTTCCACCAAGCTCTGTGAGATGCTGGAGCTGTTGGTTGCGGTGCTGGTTTTAATTGGCGTAGTAATAGCAATCATTACTTTGATTCCAAATGTTGGAGAATTATGGCAGGCAAGAGCAGATCATGAGGCATTTCTTGATTTTTTGGAGAATGTTTTCATTGTAGTAATTGGAATAGAGTTTTTGAAAATGCTGTGCCGTCCTAATTCGGATAATATATTAGAGACCATTATTTTCCTGGTGGCAAGACATATGATTATATCCACCACGACACCGTTGGAGGATTTGATTTCTACCATTAGCATTGTTATTCTCTGTTTTGTAAGAAGATATCTGAAGATGACCAGAGATAAGGACAAGCGAATGGCAGTGGAAGAAGAAATTCGTCTGGAGGAATTACAGAAGGAAGAGGCGGATATTCGCAGTAGAAATACAGAGCAGTTATAAGGAATACAGTTGGAGGAAGACATGTTAGAATTAAAAAATGTATCTTACGAAGTAGATGATACTTCAGATAAAAAAGAAATATTAAAGGATATTAATCTTACCATACAGGATCACTTTGTGGCGATTACCGGTCCCAACGGAGGTGGTAAGTCTACCCTGGCGAAAGTGATTGCCGGGATTATAAAGCCTACAGGCGGACAGATTTTATTTGATGGAATAGATATTACGGATATGAGCATTACAGAACGTGCCAATTTAGGTGTTTCTTATGCATTTCAGCAGCCGGTACATTTTAAGGGGCTGACAGTGAAGGATTTGATTACCATTGCTGCAGGAAAGGATATGACTGTAGCCCAGGTATGTGAAATCCTTTCTGAAGTTGGATTATGTGCAAGAGATTATGTAGATCGAGAGTTAAACGGACTGTTGTCAGGAGGAGAGCTGAAGCGAATTGAAATCGCTATGATTCGTGCCAGAGGTACCAAGCTGTCTATTTTCGACGAACCGGAAGCAGGAATCGATTTATGGAGCTTTAACAGCCTCATTCATGTATTTGAGAAAATGCGGGATGATATTGATGGAACGATTTTGATTATTTCTCATCAGGAGAGAATTTTAGATATTGCAGATCAGATTATTGTGCTGGCAAATGGAAGGGTAAAGACCGTAGGAGCCAAAGATCAGGTGCTGCCAGAGCTGCTTCAGACCCAGGCACCAAGCACATGTCAGACATTACAGGATAAGGTAGGAAAGTAGGTAAGATAAATGGATGCAATTGAGAAAAGCTTATTAGAAACAGTAGCTGATATACATGGGGTACCGGAAGGAGCCTATAACATTCGTGCCAATGGAACCAGTGCCGGAAGAGCTTCTACAGCTAATATTGAAATCGTTGGTAAAACGGATAAGGATGGAATTGATATTATCATTAAGCCGGGAACCGTAAATGAAAGCGTTCACATCCCTGTTATTTTAAGCGAAAGCGGATTACAGGATATGGTATATAACGACTTTTATATTGGAGAAGGATCTGATGTTACCATTGTGGCAGGCTGCGGAATTCATAACTGTGGTGTGGATACCTCCAAGCATGACGGAATCCACACATTCTATGTAGAGAAGAATGCCCATGTGAAATATATAGAGAAGCATTATGGAGAAGGGGACGGTAACGGAGAAAATGTAATGAATCCTACTACCGTTGTCAATTTGGCTGAGAATGCTTCTATGGAAATGGAAACCATGCAGATTAAGGGAATCGATTCTACCAATCGAGTGACCAGAGGAACCGTAGCGGAGCATGCCTCCCTAGAAATCCATGAGAGCATTATGACCCATGGAAATCAGGTGGCAAAGACAGATTTTGAGGTAGACTTGAATGGTGCTGGCAGCAGTGCTAATGTAATCTCTCGTTCTGTTGCAAGAGGAAAATCTCACCAGGAATTTCTCTCTGTAATTAATGGCAACAATGAATGCACAGGTCATAGTGAGTGCGATGCCATTATTATGGATGAAGGTACCGTTACAGCCAGTCCTTCTCTGACCGCCAATAACATCGATGCCAGTCTGATACATGAGGCAGCTATTGGAAAAATTGCCGGTGAACAGTTGATTAAGCTGATGACGCTGGGGCTTACGGAAGCTCAGGCGGAAGAACAGATTATTAATGGATTTTTAAAATAATATGAATAAAGAATTGCTGGATGAATTAAAAAAGATTACACCAGAGGAACAGAAGATTTTAGATGGGGCATCTGAAATCGACAAAGATATTTACATGGATGCTAAGAGCAATGTGGTGGACAGCAAGAAGCTGTTAGAGTCAGGGAAGCTGATACAGATTCGAACCCACACCAGATACACCAGATTCCCCAGGCATACCCATAATTATGTGGAACTGATTTATATGTGCAGTGGCAGTACCACCCATATTATCAATGGAGATACCATCACACTGAAGGAAGGGGAGCTGCTCTTTCTTAATCAGAATGCAACCCAGGAAATATTGCCGGCGGGGGATAATGATATTGCAGTGAACTTCATTATTCAGCCAGCCTTCTTTGATTATACGCTGCAAATGATGGGAGATGAGGAAAATTTAATTCGGGATTTTATCATTAACTGCCTAAGAAGCAAGGATGATCATATCAGTTATCTTCATTTTGCCGTATCGGATGTACTCCCAATCCAGAATCTGATGGAAAACCTTATCTGGACCATTCGCAATAAGCATACCAACCGGCGCAGTATCAACCAGATAACCATGGGACTGCTATTGCTACAGCTTATGAACTACACCAATCATGTAAATGTTGGACAAAACAATCAGGAAAAGGAACTGCTGATGGTGGTTCTTCGATATATCGAAGAGAATTATAAAATGGGGGAATTGTCCGAATTGGCACGATTACTGCATTATGACCTTCACTGGCTCAGCCGGATGATTAAGCACCTTACTGGAAAGACCTACACAGAGCTGGTTCAGACCAAGCGTATGGGGCAGGCCGCGTATCTGCTGCAAACTACAAAACTAAATATTAATGATATTGCAGAAAGCGTAGGCTATGAGAATATCAGTTATTTTCATCGCCTGTTCCAAAGAACCTATGGAATGTCTCCTAGACAGTATCGAGTGGGAGAAAATTGGTATCATACAAAGCAAGAACATTTACAAAACATTAATAAATTAACTGACGTAAATAAGGACACTTTTTTTGAATAAAAGAGTGCCCTTGTTTTTTCCCTTTTTTGCAACTACAATATTATTATCAAAAGTACGTGAAGGGAGAAGTGATTATGCAATATTATTTGGGAATTGATATTGGGGCATCCAGTGGCCGACATATGCTGGCACATATGGAAGATGGTAAGATGGTATTAGAAGAGGTATATCGTTTTGCCAATGGTCAGAATGAGAAGAATGGACATCTATGCTGGGACACCGTTCAGTTATATAAGGATATCTTAGCAGGTATGGCGAAATGTAAAGAGTTGGGTAAGATTCCGGTAAGTGTAGGAATAGATACCTGGGCAGTTGATTTTGTCCTTTTAGATGAGAAGAATCAGGTTCTTGGAGATACGGTAGGATATAGAGATGCCAGAACAGAGAAAATGGATGAAGAGGTGTATCAAATCATTCCTGAGGCCAAATTGTATGGACGAAACGGAATTCAAAAGGCAATCTTTAATACCATTTATCAGTTAATGGCTGTGAAGAAAAACAATCCAGAGCACTTAGCTGCAGCGAAAACATTTCTGATGATTCCGGATTATTTCAATTATTTATTGTGTGGAGTGAAAGCAAATGAGTATACCAATGCTTCTACCACTCAGCTGGTAACACCAGCTACCAATGATTGGGACTATGAATTAATGGAAATGCTAGGATATCCAAAAGACATCTTCCAGGAAATTCAAATGCCTGGAACCGTTCTTGGTGAATTGCTTCCGGAGGTTGCAGCACAGGTTGGATATAGCTGTAAAGTTATCCTGCCAGCAACCCATGATACAGGCTCTGCAGTTCTAGCAGTTCCATCCAACGACCCTAAGACGGTCTACATTAGTTCCGGAACCTGGTCGTTAATGGGAGTAGAAGAGAAGGCTGCTAATTGCTCTGCAAAGAGTCGTGAGTATAACTTCACCAATGAAGGGGGTTACGACCATCGTTTCCGTTATCTGAAGAATATTATGGGACTTTGGATGATTCAGTCCGTAAAGAAGGAAATTGCACAGGATATGTCCTTTGGAGAAATCTGCGATCTGGCAGCGAAGGAAAGCATTTCCTCCATTGTAGACTGTGACGACAACCGTTTCCTGGCACCTAAGAATATGACCGAGGAAGTAAGAAAGGCATGCGCAGAAAGCGGACAACAGGTTCCGGAGGGAATTGCACAGGTAGCATCCGTCATTTATAATTCTCTTGCGGTATGCTATGGCGAGACCATTAAGCAGATTGAGGAAATGACAGGAAACTCCTACAGCAGAATCAACGTAGTAGGTGGAGGTGCTAATGCTGCTTACTTAAATGAGATTACAGCAAAAAGAACCGGCAAGGAAGTGTACGCAGGCCCTGGAGAGGCAACCGTCATTGGAAATATTATGGTTCAGATGATGATCACCGATGAATTTCAGGGACTGGAGGAAGCCAGAGATTGTGTGGCCAAGTCCTTTGATGTGAAGAAATACCAGCCATAGTAATAAAACAACATACATAGAAAAAGAATTTGAGGTATAATAACAGTATCAAACGTAAGGAGGATGTGGAATGAATAATATTTTCGGTGTTAAGATTATGGAGGATTACATTCGTACCTGTGAGCAGGGTGTGAAGCAGGGCTGGCATGAGCGTAACGGTGGCAATTTAACCTATCGTATGACAGATGAAGATGTGGCAGAATGCAGACCTTATTTCCGGGAGGTTCCAGGGGAATGGACCCATATGGGAGTTCAGGCAGACAACTTGAGAAATGAATATTTCATTTCTACTGGAAGTGGTAAATTCTTAAGTAATGTTGCCTTAGAACCACAGAATGCTATCTGTATTGTGGAAATCAATGATGCAGGGGACAGCTATCGCATCGTGTGGGGATTAGAGGCAGGAGGAAGACCTACCAGCGAATTTCCATCACATTTCATGAATCACTCCGTACGTAAGGAAGTAACCAACGGAGAGAACCGTGTCATCTATCATGCACATACACCAAATGTTATTGCATTAACCTATGTTCTTCCTTTAAAAGCAGAGGTATTTACCAGAATGCTTTGGAAGAGCGCTACAGAGTGCTGCGTTGTATTTCCAGGAGGCGTGGGAGTTGTGCCGTGGATGATTCCTGGTGGAGCTGATATCGCCAAGGCAACCTGTGAGCAGATGAAGAAATATGATGCTGCCATCTGGAGCTTCCATGGTCTGTTTGTATCTGGTCCAACCTTAGATATTGCCTTTGGTCTTATGCACACCATTGAGAAGGCAGCTCAGATTGCAAGTATTGCACTGGCAGCCAATGGGGGAAGACCATTGAAGCAGTATATTAAAGATGATGAGCTTCGTGCTATTGGCAAGGACTTCGGAGTTACCTTAAATGAAGAAATTCTAAATTATAAATGTGAACCTGGAGAATGGGAAGAATAGATGATATTCTTTTTAAAAGCGATGTGGCTAGTGATAGCTGCGTCGCTTTTAAAATTTTGCACAAAAATCATACGACAAATTAGTGGGACATACCCGGAGAAATTGCGGTATAATATAACACAGTAGGATAGCATGAATCATCCAGAATACAAAGGAAGAAGTGAGAATATGAATATACTGACGATATCATCCATTTTGGGAATGATTGTGGCAGCAATTTCTATTGGCGTTTGCTTTCAATCCAAAACCTCAGAAGTTCAAAAATGGCTTACGGGAGCAACCGTAGGCGTGCTGCTTTATTTCCTTGGGAACTATTTCAATGTCTTGGCCAACTCCGTTACGGAATTTGTGGAAGCACATAAGGTCATTTATATTTCCACGATTATGGTCGGCATCTTTTTTTTGATGGCCTTGGCAGAATTATGTGAGGTCACGTTGCCAGTTTGGCTGGTTAACACCATGAAGATTGTGGGAGTATTGTCTGCAATCTCCATTCTTACCATTGACAATCATACTTTCTGGTATAAGTCTGTAGAAATGGTTTCCATAGAAGGCTATCCGGGATATTACGATTTCATTCCGGTGAAGGGATGGATGTATAATTTTGTAAATATAACCATGATGATTGCTTTGGTTATTTATACCTTGTTTCTTCTTTACCGTATTGTGAAGAAAAAGGGGAAAAAGAACAATGTGTTAAAAATCATGTTGATCGTTCTTTTAACACCGCCGTTAACAATATTCCTTTCTGATACTGGAATTCTTCCAACCTCTATATCCAATCATGCATTGTTTTTTGGAATTGATATTGCAATTATGATTTTGCAAATTAATCATGATATTATGACAACGGTTCTAGTTGCAAAGGATCGAGTGGTTGACAGTACGACAGATGGTGTTGTGATTTTAAATATTCATGAAGAATTCTTATTTGCCAATCCGGTGATTTCTACGATATTTCCTCAGGTTGACTGGCAGAATTCTATGGATGCAGAGGCCTTTGTCAGGCAGAAGCTTCTAGATAAGTCTTCCTACATTAATGAAGTTGGCATGAATTATGAATTGCGTAAGGAGGATATTGTTGAAGCGGATAAAGTCCGAGGCTACATTATCTGGGTTTTGGACATTACGGAGCAGGTTCGACGTATTCGGGAAGAAGAAAAATTACAGAAGGCAACGGAAAATCTGCGTCAGACCATTACAGCCTTAGCGAAGGCAATCGATGCCAAGGATCAGTATACCAATGGTCACTCAGCAAGGGTTGCCCAGTATTCCCGATCAGGTGCTGAATAAGACCTCAAAGCTTTCAGATGAGGAATATGAAATGATTAAGAGTCATACCAGCATGGGGTATGAGATCTTGAAGAAGATAACATCTTTTCCAGAATTATCTGTGGGAGCAAGGTGGCATCATGAGAAGTATGATG
>CAZYYO010000014.1:21286-41044 GCA_964650965.1 uncultured Lachnospiraceae bacterium
CTTGCAGGAGATAAGATTCCAGAGATGGCTAGAATTATTGCGATTGCAGACTCTTATGATGCGATGGCATCCAGCCGGAGTTATCGGAAGGCACTTCCTCAGGCAGTGATTCGGGAGGAAATGCTGAAGAATTCTGGAACACAATTTGATCCTCAGTATCTGAATGCTTGGATTGAGATTATGGACGAGGATACACAATATCAACTATGTGAATCGTGATGGCGGAATCATGGATAGATAAAGGCTGGAGACTAGAATAAATGGACAAAATGAAAACCATAAAGAAGAACGGTATTAGAATATTGAAAATAATTGGGATGGTTTACCTTGTGTATGTCATTTTAGTACTGTCTATGGCGGGAATCTCATATTTTCGTCCTCTGCCACAGGATGGCAGTGACAAGGTGGTGGGAAGCGAATCCTGGATGGAACAGGTAGAAGATGATCGATACCTAAGTGAAATCAGTATTCCGGGAACGCATGACAGTGGAACTGCTTATGTATCCATTCCTTATGGCGCACAGTGCCAAAGCACAGACATCTATCAGCAATTAATACAGGGATATCGGGCGTTGGACTTGCGCCTTGTTTTGAAAGAGGATGAGGATACCGGGGAGAAAAGGCTGTGTATTATGCATGGCATAAGTCATGCCCGGGTAGAAGCTTCCTGGAATTCTGACTATCTCTATCTTGAAGATGTATTGAACCAGATTTATACATTTCTTGAGGAGCATCCAACGGAAACCGTTCTATGTATGTTTGACACGGAGCAGGATGGGGATGATAAGGCAGAGGTTGCGCACTTACTATATGCAACAATGAATCAACAGCAGGATAAATGGTATTGCAGGAATAGTAATCCAACGCTGGGAGAGGTTCGAGGACAAGCGGTCCTTGCAACTAGATTTGGTGATGTGGCAAATGTGGGGGAAGAAGCCTGTGGCTTGAAATTCATATGGGATTATCAGGGACAGTATCTCGTTACCGGAGATGCTCAGGTACGCAGTCAAATGAATGAAGATACAGGTATTTGGGTTCAAAATCACAGTCATTATCGTCCGGCGGCGAAATGGGAAGTGTTCCAGGAGACTCTGGCTCATTGCAACGGGGATAAAAATAACTTCTCTATTAATTATTTAAGTACTGCCAGTGGCAAGCTAATATTTCCATGTCCAAAAGAAAATGCCCGTGAATTAAATGCCAGACTTATGGAAACAGAACTTTCCCGCGGAAATTATGGTATTGTTTTTTTGGATTTTGGTACGGCCAGTCTGGCAGAGCATATTTATGAAACGAATTACTAGTGGCATCCTTGAGAAAATGCATAAAACATGATAGGATAATAGTCAGAGAAAAATAAGAAAAGGGAATAGAAAATGAGTCTATTAATAAAAAACGGACATGTATTAAATCCGGCAACCAATACAGATCAAATCATGGATTTGTTTATTGAAAATGATAAGGTTACCCAGATGGATGTGAATCTGCAGATTCCTGCCAATCAGGTAATTGATGCCAGTGGATGCTATGTAACACCTGGCTTTATTGATTTGCATGTACATCTTAGAGACCCTGGGCTTACAGAGAAGGAGGATATTGAATCCGGCTCGAAAGCAGCAGCAAGAGGTGGCTATACCACCATCGTTGCCATGCCCAACACCAAACCGGTGGCAGATAATCCGGATATTATCACTTATGTTCATAACAAAGCAAAGCAGGTGGGATTAACCAATGTCCTTCAGGTGGGTTCTGTTACGAGGGGGATGGCAGGACTGGTTCTGTCAGATATTGAGGGAATGGTGAAGGCCGGCATTCCCGCCATTAGTGAGGATGGGAAAAGTGTAATGGATTCCAATCTGTATCGGGATGCTATGCGGCTTGCTGCCAAATTTGATATTCCGGTACTTGCTCATTGTGAGGATATTAATCTAGTCAATGGAGGCGTGATTAATCAGGGAAGCAAATCCGAAGAATTAGAAGTTCCTGGAATCAGCAATGCAGTAGAGAATATTATAACTGCCAGAGATATTATGCTGGCGGAGGAAACAGGCGCCAGGCTTCATCTGTGTCATTGTTCCACCAAGGAAGCAGTGGAAATGGTAAGAGATGGTAAGGCAAAGGGAATTCAGGTAAGTGGAGAAGTGTGTCCCCATCACTTTACGTTATCCCAGGAGGATATTAAGGAACAGGATGGTAATTACAAGATGAATCCACCCCTTCGCACAAGGGAAGATGTAGAGGCTCTTCGCAAGGGCCTGTCAGATGGAATTATGGAAGTGATTTCTACAGATCACGCGCCTCATACACCAGAGGAAAAAGCAAGGGATTTGGCCCATGCACCCTTTGGTATCGTTGGTATGGAGACAGCGGCAGCGCTTACTTATACAGAATTAGTGGAACCGGGGTATCTAACACCCATGCAGATGGTAGAGAAGATGAGTAGGAATCCAGCCAGAATTCTTGGAATCGATAAGGGCGATATACAGGTTGGCAAAACGGCTGATATTACTATTTTCGATCCCAAAGCAAGCTATGCCATTCGCGGGGCAGAATTTGCCGGCAAGGGAAAGAATATGCCTTATGAAGGCAGGCAGGTAGAAGGAAAAGTGAAGTATACAATTCTTGCAGGCAAGATGGTATACCAGGATAACGAATGGTCAAGAAAGGATAACAGATGATTAATAAATTAATAGAGAAAATTCAAAAAACAAATGCACCCATTGTAGTGGGCTTAGACCCAATGCTGAATTATATTCCCCAGCAAATTTTAGACAGCTCATATAAGGAGTATGGTCAGACATTAGAGGGGGCAGCAGATGCAATTTGGCAGTTTAATAAGGGAATTGTAGATGCAACCTATGACTTGATACCAGCAGTCAAACCACAGATTGCCATGTATGAGCAGTTTGGAATCCCTGGTCTTATGGCATTTAAGAAAACGGTGGACTATTGCCATGAGAAGGATTTGGTTGTGATTGGGGATGTAAAGCGTGGAGATATTGGTTCTACGTCAGCAGCTTATGCAACAGCACATATTGGTAAGATTCAGGTGGGAGAGAATACCTTTACTCCATTTGGTGAAGACTTTGCTACCGTGAATCCATACTTGGGAAGTGATGGAATCAATCCATTCTTAGATGTATGTAAGGAAGAAAAAAAGGGACTGTTTATCTTAGTGAAGACTTCGAACCCTTCCAGTGGAGAATTTCAGGACCGTATCATTGATGGCAGACCATTATATGAGCATGTTGGCGAGATGGTTGCCAAGTGGGGCGAAAGCTGCATGGGCAATGATTATAGCTATGTGGGAGCAGTAGTAGGAGCAACCTACCCTGAAATGGGTAAGGTACTTCGCAAGATTATGCCTAAGAGCTTTATTCTGGTACCAGGATATGGTGCCCAGGGTGGAAAAGGAAAAGACCTGGTTCATTTCTTCAATGAAGATGGATTAGGGGCAATTGTTAATTCTTCCAGAGGAATTATTGCAGCCTATAAACAGGAACAGTATGCTTCTATGGGCGCTGCTAATTACGCAGATGCTAGTCGTGCAGCTGTGGAGGATATGATTGAAGATATTAGCAATGCATTGAAGAATCAATAAAAGAAATTGCAGCTTCTAAGTGAGAAGATAGATAATAAGGAGTAAAACAAAGGATGTCAGAAAAACAAAAAGACCAGGCAATTATCATTAAACAGGAAGAAATTGCATATGGAATCTATAGCATGTGGCTGAAAACCGCCGTAGCCAAAACAGCAAAGCCAGGACAGTTCATATCCATGTACTGTCACGATAAGACCAAGCTGCTGCCAAGACCGATCAGTATTTGTGAAATTGATGCAGAGGATGAATCTCTGCGTGTTGTATATCGCATTGCTGGGGATGGAACAAAGGAGTTTTCCCAGTACCATACAGGAATGGAAATTGATATTGTGGGTCCCCTGGGCAATGGCTTCCCGATTGAACACCGCAAGTCCATTATTATTGGTGGAGGAATTGGAATTCCACCTATGCTGCAGCTGTCAAAGGAACTTACAGGAGCCAAGCAGATTGTGCTTGGGTATCGGGATATTCCATTTCTGAAAGAGCAGTTTGATGATTTAGGTCAGGTATTTGTAGCAACAGAAGATGGATGTATGGGAACAAAAGGAACGGTAATAGATGCGATTCGGGAGAATGGATTAGAAGCAGATGTAATCTATGCCTGTGGACCAAAACCAATGCTGAAAGCTGTAAAAGCATATGCAGAGGAATTAGGCGTAACCTGCTATATTTCCCTGGAAGAGCGTATGGCTTGTGGAGTTGGAGCCTGTCTTGGGTGTGTATGCCAGTCGAAGGATGTAGATGAACATTCCCACGTTCATAATAAACGGGTATGTAAGGATGGTCCCGTATTTCTTGCACAGGAGGTGGAGCTGTAATGAGTATGAAAGTTGAGTTAGCAGGAGTTGCCTTGAAGAATCCTGTCATGACAGCCTCAGGAACCTTCGGTTCAGGAGAAGAATATGGAGAATTTGTAGATTTAAACAGATTAGGTGCCGTAGTAACCAAGGGTGTGGCAAATGTACCCTGGCCAGGGAATCCCACCCCAAGGGTTGCCGAGGTAAAAAGTGGAATGCTGAATGCCATCGGACTTCAAAACCCTGGGATTGATGTGTTTCTAGAGAGAGACCTGCCCTTCTTAAATAAATATAATACAGTAAAAATTGTAAATGTATGTGGAAAAAGCACTGCAGATTATATAGAAACAGTGGAAAGACTTGCAGATTCATCAGCAGATTTGTTGGAAATTAATATTTCCTGCCCCAATGTTAAGGAGGGGGGAATTGCCTTTGGACAGGATGCGAAGGCAGTATTTGCTATTACAGAGGAAATTAAGAAGAAGGCTGTACAGCCCATTATTATGAAGCTTAGCCCCAATGTTGCCAGCATTGCAGAAATGGCGAAAGCAGCAGAGGCAGCAGGCGCAGATGTACTGTCCTTGATTAATACCATTACGGGAATGAAGATTGATGTTGAGCGCCAAACCTTTGCATTAGCTAATAAGACCGGTGGAATGAGTGGTCCTGCAGTACATCCAGTGGCAGTGCGAATGGTATATGAGGTGTCCCAGGCCGTGAAGATTCCAATCATTGGAATGGGTGGAATTGAAACAGCAGAGGACGCGATTGAAATGATGTTAGCAGGAGCAACCGCAGTATCCGTTGGAACTGCTAATTTCTATAATCCAACCGCAACGCTGGATGTGATTGATGGAATGCAGCGGTATATGGAACGGCACGGAATAAAGGAAATAACAGAGCTTATTGGTGCTGTTCATTTATAGAAACAAAAACAGAGGCAGACAAGATGAAAGAAATAAGTGAATTAGAATCATATTTGGAGTCCTTTGAACATACCGGTATCTATATTATTGATCGTAAAACCATGGAAGTATATTATGAGAATGCTACTGCCTTGAAGTATACAGGGAGAAACCGGGTGGGTGAACCCTGTTACCTGGTACATGGTAATGTTTCTATGTGTGCAAGCTGTCCCCTTCGAAAACCGGATAAGAAAACACTGGTAAATCGAGCTGATTTAGGTATGGTTTTTGCAGTTACTTCCAGAGAGACGAAGTGGAAGGGAAAGGACTGCTATACCATTCATGTGGAAAAAGAGAGAGAGCTGCCAAAGCATACTACATTATCAGCAGAATCCTTAGAACGGATGAATCGGGCACTTCACTCTTCCATTATTTCTTATGTGGATGTAAATATGGCAACCTGCATGTGTCAGGCGATCCATTTTTCAGAGGAAGGAGATCATCAGATCTTCGATATGCCCTATGAAGAATATGTGCAGGATATTTGTATGAAACGATATGTACATGAAGAGGATCGAATTCGTGGCGAAGCAGTGCTGGGGCTCCATAGATTAAAAGAGATTAGCTCAGATAGTGAAGGAAGCACAGAAGAAAGTGTGAGATTTCGCATTTTAGATGCGGCAGGGGCAGAACATACGCTGGAAAGTACAGCATATTATCTTCGGGATGAGCTGCCTCATCACGTATCCATCATTGCTCGAAACATGGATAGGAGTATGATAGGAGAGAATCTGATAAATCAACTGATTTCCAATGATTATGATTACCTGGCTATTTTCGATGTAGTGAATCATACCAACCAGGTCATTGCTAATACAGGCAGGTACAATCAGAAAGAGATGGAGAACTTCTTAAAGCAGGAGAATCGTGAAGCATATCTTCGCAGTATCTACGTGGGAAAGGATGTAGAGACCTTTGTATATCACAATTCTTTGTCCTATATTAGAGGTCAAATAGAACAGCAGAGCAGCTTTGACAATTATTATTATATCAAGGAGCGTAATGGAGATGTTTCCTATAAGAAGGAAACACTGTCCTATTTAAATGGGGACCGGCGTTACCTGCTGTTATCTAGAGCGGATAGTAGTGATGCAGTTCGTAGTCAGCAGGAGATTAACCGAGAGCTGCGAACAGCATTGGAGAAGGCCAGAAAGGCAACCGAGGAAAGAACAGAATTATTTGCCAGAATGAGTCACGACTTAAGAACGCCAATGAATGGAATTCTGGGAATGACTGCCTTATCCGCCCAAGAGCAGGATGTTCAGGTGCTTCGAAAGAACCTGGCACAAATCGATAATTCTGCCCGCTATATGCTTCGCATGATAAATGATACCTTAGATATGAAACGTATTGAGACTGGAAATCTGGTATTAAAGCCAAGATATACTTATTTACAGGAGTTTATGGACAGTCTCAATGAAATGATGAAGCCGAATGTTCAAACCATGGGACTTTCCTATCAGGTGGTAAATAAAAATATTGATTTGAATCGATATGGTAATTTTGATCCAGTGCGTATGATGCAGATTTTTACCTGCATTTTAAGCAATGCGATTAAGTATACACCAAAGGATGGAAGCATTGTATTTACCATGGAATGCTTAAAGCATGAGAATAACCGAGATGATACCATGTTTGAAGTGAGAGATACTGGTATCGGCATGAGTCAGGAGTTTCTAAATACGCAGCTGTTTCTTCCTTATGCCCAGGAGAATAATCATCTAACAGGACGGTATGCAGGACCAGGGTTAGGGCTTGCAATTACGAAGAGCCTGGTCGATCTTATGGGTGGAAGAATTACCATTGAAAGTGAACCGGGAGATGGCACCTGTGTAAGAATCTATCTTTCTATAGAGGTAGTGGATGCCAAAGAGTACGAACAAAGCCAGGCCAAGATTATGGAGAAAAACACTAGCACCATGCAAAGGTTGAAGAATCGACGCATTCTTCTTTGTGAGGATCATCCACTGAATGCTGAAATAGCCAAACGTCTGCTGGAAAAGGTAGGATGTCAGGTTACCTGGGCAAAGGATGGTGAAGAAGGCTTAGAATTCTATGAGGATGCTATGCCCTATACCTTTGATGTGGTACTGATGGATATTCGCATGCCTCGCATGGATGGTATTCAAACAGCCCGAGCCATTCGAAATGCAGGAAAAGAGGATGCCAAAACTCTGCCAATTATAGCTTTGACAGCCAATGCTTTTGATTCTGATAAAAGTGACTCCAAGGAGGCAGGAATGAACGACCATCTGGCTAAGCCGGTAGTACCTCAGGTGCTCTATGAGACCATAGCAAAATATATTTAGAAAAATATTTCAGTAAAAAGATGCTGAGGCAGTAAAAACTACTGCGTCAGCATCTTTTTATATTCCTGTGGAGTGAAACCAATCTCCTTCTTAAACTGCTTAGTAAAATATCCATAATCCTGGATGCCTACATTTCCTGCCACCTCCGAGATACTTAGGGAAGTAGTGTTAAAGTATTTTATAGCAAGCTGCATACGCTGCTTGCGAATATAGCTGGTGAGACTTTGCCCTGTTTCCCTGCTGAATTCCTTAGAGAGAAAGGATGCGTTTTTTTGGAAATAATCAGCAATGACAGATAAGCTTAAATCTGTTGTCAAATATTGATCAATATAAGCAATCACATTTCGAATCAGCTGTGAGTACTCCGGATAGCTGTAGTTACGAACCAGCAGACAGTATTTTCGTGCAATTTCAGATGGGAGATTTAATAGCTTCTGATGATTTACAGTAGTGTTAATCAAAGTCATATAGGAATGAAACAGCCGCATAACATACATAGGGTGAACCCAGGTCTGCATCAGGCGAAGTTCACAATAGGTGTTGATATTATTTACAGTTTGTCTCAGCTCGCCAATGGAGGTCTGTTCCTTTAGACGTAAATGCATGGTTAACTGGGTGAGACAATCCAGGGAAATATGGTAGTCCCCGGATGCCACGGCATCCAGAAAATGCTTCAAATAGCCTCGATAGTCCATGGCGTACTGGAATAGAAAATTGTCCATCTCATTGGCACTGGGAATAATCTGATGCTTCTCTTCTGAATAATTAAGGGTTTCAGGGGTGATATCAGCAAATTCCGGTATAAAATGTGCCAGAAGATGGGTCAAAAAAATAATCAGGTCATCTACAGAAATATTTGGCAGAACATGATAGAAATTCTGCAATATCTGAAGCTTCTCTCTGGGAACATTGGCATCACGGAATACTTCATGAAGAAAAGCTTCTGTGATTTCCTCATCTCTAAATGGACCAATGTTAATAATATCCGGGATTTTATCTAAGGAAGCAAAGATGAGAATGTTATAAAATTTTAGGGAGCTTTTCACTACAATCATATGATATGCAGGTTTATTATCCACCTGTTGAAACATGGAAAGAATATCCGGTGTTTCATAGCGGGTCCACATCATCCGTCGAAAACCTTTATCAATATCGGCAATCCCTTCATAGGGCGGGGTAAAATATTGAGATTCCGTCTTGAAGGTATCACTAATCATTTGCTGAATAAATGGAAATTCTTCTTCTAAAATGTTTTTGCTTGTATCCATTTTGCATCTCCCACAGGTATTATCATTACATGAATTATACAATTAATATCAAAAAAATACAAATACGGAAAAAATCGTCCTATCTCAATAAAAAGTCAGGTGCTAAACTAGGTTCATCAATCAGTAAGAAGAAGGAGGGTTTTCTATTGAATAAGTTAAATTGGAATCAGGGATGGCAATTTTCCAAAGAAGAGAAAAAGGTCACAGAAGCATCTGTGATGAATCAGGGAAGCTGGGATGTTGTGGAGCTGCCACATACCTGGAACGGAATTGACGGACAGGATGGTGGTAATGATTACTATCGTGGAACCTGCTACTATGCCAAACGCATAAAGAAGGCGGAGCTGCCACAGTGCGATGAGGTATATCTGGAATTCGCAGGAGCAAATTCTTCCGCAGATGTCTATGTGGACGGAGCACATGCAGCACATCATGATGGTGGATATTCTACCTGGAGAGTAAATATCACCCAGTATTTAAAAGAAGAAAATGAAATCGTAGTTGCTGTGGATAATGCAGCAAATGATCATGTATATCCTCAGAAGGCAGACTTCACCTTCTATGGCGGATTATACAGAGCTGTATCGGTGTTATGTGTACCTAAGGCTCGTTTTGATTTGGATTATTTCGGTTCACCTGCTGTGAAGGTAACCCCAACAGTTCAGGGAAGTCAGGCAATGGTTCAGGTGGAAAGCTTCTTTACCGGCTTAACCGGAAGTGAGAAGGTGGTATATACCATTTCTGATGGTAAAGCGTGTGTTGCAACAGTAGAAAATGGAGCAAATCAGCCATCGGCACAATTTACCATAGAGCAGCCACATTTATGGAACGGAAGAAAAGATCCCTTCTTGTATACCTTAACAGCACAGCTGATGGATCAGGAGACCGTTCTTGACAGCAGAGAAGTTCGTTTTGGAATTCGCAGCTATGAGATTGACCCGGAGCAGGGCTTTATCTTAAATGGCAAGGCTTATCCCCTTCGTGGCGTATCTCGTCATCAGGATCGTCCGGAGATTGGAAATGCTTTATTACCTCAGCATCATGAAGAGGATATTGACCTGATTTGTGAAATGGGAGCAACCACCATTCGTCTGGCACATTATCAGCATGATCAGTATTTCTATGATTTATGTGATGAAAAGGGACTGGTTATCTGGGCAGAGATTCCATATATCTCAGAGCACCTTCCTAAGGGCAGAGAGAATACTATCAGCCAGATGACCGAACTGATTGCACAGAACTATAATCATCCATGTATTGTGGTATGGGGACTGTCCAATGAGATTACTATGAGTGGAGCATCTGATGCAGATTTGTTAGAAAATCATCACATTTTAAATGATCTGGCACACGATATGGATAAGACCAGACTTACCACTGCAGCAATTGTGTCTATGTGTCCAATGGATGATCCTTATGTAAGAATCCCAGACGTGGTTTCTTATAATCATTACTTTGGATGGTATGGTGGAGACACCTCTATGAATGGACCCTGGCTGGACAACTTCCATGCCAAATATCCAAAGCAGCCAGTGGGAATGAGTGAATACGGATGTGAAGCCTTAAACTGGCATACCTCAGATCCCAAGCAGGGAGATTACACCGAGGAGTATCAGGCGTATTATCATGAAGAACTGATTAAACAGCTGTATACCCGTCCATATATCTGGGCAACCCATGTTTGGAATATGTTTGATTTCGCAGCAGATGCAAGAGCAGAGGGCGGAGAAAACGGTATGAATCACAAGGGTCTGGTTACCTTTGACAGAAAGTATAAGAAGGATTCCTTCTATGCATATAAAGCATGGTTATCTGACCAGCCATTTGTACACATTTGCGGCAAGCGGTATGTAGACAGAGTAGAGGATGTAACCAAGGTAACGGTTTATTCCAATGAGAAGGAAGTAGAATTATTTGCTAACGGCAAGAGCTTAGGAAAGCAAAGCTCACCAGAGCATTTCTTCTATTTTAATGTTCCAAACGCAGGGGAAACAACACTGGTAGCCAAAGCAGGCAGCTGTGAAGATACTAGCAAGCTTCGTAAGGTGGCAGAGTTCAATAATGATTATCGTATGGTAGAAACCGGTGAAGTACTGAACTGGTTTGAAATTACTACACCAGACGGTTATTTCTCCATTAATGACACCCTGGCTGATATTATGGCAAATCCAGCAGGAATGGAATTTGTCAAGGGGTTAATGAAGCAGGCAATGTCAGGAAATGACATGATGACTGGCGTAGATTTGGCTGAAAATCCTGGCTTAATGCAGATGATGTCTGGATTTACTGTAAAACGTATGCTGTCCATGCTGGGAACCATGGGAACAGATGCTAAGATTACCAAGGAAGATATGCTGAAAATGAATGCAGCATTAAATCTCATTAAAAAGTAACAGATAAGAGGGGGTACACATAAAATGAGTACAAAAACAAGTGAAGTAAAGCCCTTTGGGCTAAAAGACAAGTTAGGCTACATGTTTGGAGATTTTGGAAATGACTTTTCCTTCATCTTCGCAAGCACCTATGTATTAGTGTTCTACACCAAGGTTATGGGCGTAAGTGCTGCGATTGTAGGAACCATGTTCTTAGTGGCAAGATGTGTAGATGCATTTACCGATATTGGTATGGGACGCATTGTAGATTCCGTTAAGCCAGGGAAGGACGGCAGGTTTAAGCCCTGGATTCGCAGAATGTGTGGACCAGTAGCTATTGCATCTTTCTTGATGTATCAGTCAGGATTAAGCGGTGCATCCATGACGGTAAAGATTGTATACATGTTTGTTACCTATTTGTTATGGGGTTCTGTATTCTACACCTCCATTAACATTCCTTATGGTTCCATGGCATCTGTCATTTCCAACGAGCCTAAGGATCGAAGCTCCCTGTCTGTATTCCGTTCTTTAGGTGGTGGATTTGCAGGCGTTATGATTTCCGTGATTGCTCCATTGGTGGTATATGAGACAGATATGAATGGCAACCAGGTAGTAAATGGTTCTAAATTTACAATGATTGCTGGAGTTTTCTCCATCTGTGCAATTGTATGCTATCTCCTATGTTATTTCATGACTACAGAGCGTGTAAAGGTAGAGCCAAAGCCAGTGGACAAGACAAAAAAGGGACCTGGAGTATTGGGTACCTTAAAGGAGATTTTCTCCAGCCGTGCAATGCTTGGCGTTATTCTCTCTGCACTATTAATGCTCCTTGCATCCTTAATGGGACAGGGAATCAATACCTACCTGTTTGCAGATTATTTTAAAAATACTTCTGCATTATCCATATTCTCCCTGTTGGCATTACCAGCCATGTTGATTTTGGCAATGTTCTCCACCAAGCTGGGTGTGAAATTCGGTAAGAAGGAATGTGCAACTATAGGCTGTGGTTTCTCCGGTATTATGTACCTGGTAATTTATTTCCTTCATATTGAAAATGTATGGGTATATGTAGTACTTGCATTTATTGCAATGCTGGGAATGTATTTCTTCTCCATGCAGTGCTATGCATTAGTAACAGACGTTATTGATGATAAAGAGGTTCGTACCGGTAATCGTGATGACGGAACCATTTATGGTGTCTACTCCTTCTCTAGAAAGATTGGACAGGCAATCGCCGGAGGCCTGAGTGGATGGGCATTAACAGCTATCGGTTACAACGAGCTGGCTGCATCTCAGACAGCAGAGGTTGCTCATGGAATTTATGGATTGGCAACTGCATTCCCAGGAGTTATCTATATTCTGTGTGCACTGGTGCTTGGTGTATTATATCCATTAAGCAAGAAGAAGGTATCTGACAATGTTGCTTTTCTTCAGAAGAAGAGAGGGGAGTAATCCTTAGATTAAATATAATCGCTCTACAGAGGCTATCACCCATCGGGTGATAGCTTCTTGCATTACAAAAAAAGATTGAGAGAAACCACACTTTTGTGATATGGTGTATAAATGACAAAAGAAATGGACTGGAGATACATATTATGAAAACAGGATTAATCATGGAAGGCGGCGCTATGCGGGGAATGTTTACCTGTGGAGTCATTGATCTATGGATGGAACATCATATTACATTTGACGGAGCCGCGGGGGTATCTGCTGGAGCAGTCTTTGGATGTAATTACAAATCTTATCAGATTGGCAGAGCTATTCGATATAACAAGAAATATTGTAATGATAAGCGTTTTGTAAGCTTTCGTTCTCTTTTTGCTACGGGTAATATTTATAATGTAGAATTTGGCTATGGAGAACTGATTAATGAATTAGATGTCTTTGATCGAAAAACATTTTGCGAAAATCCCATGGAATTCTATGCTGTATGCACGGATGTTGAAACAGGGGAAGCAATTTATCACAGATGTGACAAGGGAGATGAGAAGGATGTGACTTATATGCGTGCGTCAGCATCCATGCCGGTTTTTGCAAGAAATGTTCAGGTAGATGGAATGCTGTTGTCTGATGGAGGAACTGCAGATTCCATTCCTCTGACATTTATGGAAGAACAGGGGTATGATAGAAACGTGGTTATCTTGACCCAACCGCTGGGTTATGAGAAGAAACCCAATAAACTATTACCATTGATTCGTCTGCTTCTTAGGAAAACACCGGTATTGGTTCGTGCATTAGAGCAACGACATATTATTTATAATGATACCATAGAAGAAATCTGTGATAAGGAAAATGCAGGTGAGATTCTGGTGATTCGTCCGCCCCATGCATTAAACATTGGTGCTATCTGTCATAAACCAGAGGAATTGGAGCGGGTCTATCAGTTAGGAAGGCAGGAGGGAGAAAGGCAGCTGGATCGAGTACGTCAATTTCTATCGTTAGATGCTATGGTATAATGAATCGAAACGTAACCTAAGAAGAGAGGCATAAACAATATGAAACATATTTATTTATCCCATTATGATGAATTTCATTGCCTGGCAGGACAGTGTCCGGATACCTGCTGCGCAGGGTGGCAGATTGATATTGATGAGGAAGCTTTGGAGAAATATAAAGATTATCAGGGACCGGATCAGGAATACCTGAATCAGATGGTGGATTGGAATCAGTCTGTTTTTCATCAGCTACAGGATGGACGCTGCGCCTTCCTTAAGGAGGATAAGCTGTGCAGAATGTATTGCAATATGGGGGAAGAATATCTGTGTCAGACTTGTAGCACATATCCAAGACATATAGAAGAATTCTATAATGTAAGAGAATATTCCCTGTCCATTTCCTGCCCGGCGGTGGCCAGACAGCTGCTCATGCAGCAACAGCCCATGGAATGGATTACCAGAGAGGATGATGTGGAAGAAGAGCCTTATGAAGAATTTCATCAGCTTTTGTATGATAAGCTGGTAAGCTGCAGGGATTATATGAAGCAGGTGATACAAAATCGTAATATTCCATTCAATGTCCGCTGCCGACAGATACTTCTTATGGTTGAGGAAATGCAGGAATTCCTAGATGAAGGCTGCTGGGATACCTGTGACAGGAATCTTGCAATGTGGGCAGAAGCATTTGGCCAGGATACAGCTGGCAGGATGCCATCATTGGATTCACAGGAAGTGTTTCCCGTCTTATATGAACTAGAACCACTATCTCAACAGTGGAGAGACTGGCTGCATACCGCAGAGCATACCTTATATGACCTGGGAGAGGAAGAATATGAGAAGCATTCTCAGGAATTTGCCTCCGCCGTGGAGCATCTGGATATCTGTGGGGAACAGCTGGTGTTGTACTTCCTGTATACCTATTTCTGTGGCGCAGTCTACCATGAGTACGTGTATGCCCAGGCACAGCAGGCGGTAGCCAGTGCCCTGCTGATTCGTGAGCTGTGGATGGCTAAGTGGCTGCAGCAGGATAAAAAAATCTCTCTGGAGGATATGACATATATCACGTATCACTACTCCAGAGAGCTGGAAAATTCAGACGAGAACCTGGTAACTATGGAGGAGTGGATGGACGAACATCACTTCTTGTAATAGGATACCTGTCCATGGCAGAAATCAAAAAATCATCTGAAACAATATCAAAAAAGCTAAATAAATACCTGAAAATAATCAAGAAAATGTTCGTAGTCTGTTCTTGGGGGATATTGGTGATACAGAGCAAAATTCCTCCAAAGCTGGCATATAAAGGCGAGATTTTACTTGCTGGATTCTATGCTTTGGGGGATATGTAACAAATACTTTAGTGTGGCTCCAAGAAGCTTAAATACCTTGGGGCGGTCGGGAAAATAAAGCGTGAAATACTCCAAAGCACGTACTACAATGAACATATATGATGGTTACACGCCTTGCGTTAGGGGATATGCTTCACATAGGAAGTATATCCCCCAACCCCTCTTTGCTTCCCGAGGAATGAGCCCATGCGATTGAAGCATATCCTCCAACCCCCTTTACTCTACGAGAAATTGCACATACGGTGGTAGCACATTCCATACGAACCCCTTACTCCCCAGGAATGTGGCGAAAAAGCATGCCAAAAAGAACGAAGAATGTAAAGGACATCAGACAATGGTTAACATACGCAAGACTTTTTTATTTCGGTAAATCGAATTTCCAGTGGGTCCAGCTGTGGAGCATAGGTCAGTGTATTTTTCTCTACCAGTCGGTATTCCTTATGATATCCTGGAACACAGAGTCCCTTCATCAGTTCCGTGTCATGAGGGTCTAGGGGAATTGCTCCTAGCTGTAACCAGATATCATAGGCACTGCCGTGTTCTCGATTTACATAATATTCCCGAATGGTGTAGCTGCCATTATCGATATCACACAACTCCAGATTAATCTTTAAATATCTTGACATATCAAAGGGGGAATATCGACTGGTTTCTGTAATGTCGAATAATTCTCCAGCAGCAAATAAATTACCATAATGAATATAGTTGTAGGTAATGATTTGATATGCATCATCACTTCTTGTAATAAAATACCCATCTCCAGTAGAAATCAAAGTATGTCCCAGCATATTTGCAAAATAGAAAACGTAAAAAACATTTTTTCGCAGTCCGTTCATGGTGTAAATGCCAAGACCGCCATGAAACAGTGTATCAGGCAATGCATTTTCCTCTAAGAGATCTGTGAGACTCCAATAACCAAAGCTGTCCAGCCGGTCGTAGTTACGAAGAAGATTCTTCATAATATAACAGGACTTGAAGCAGGTATCGTTAATCAGGTTCCTGTGGGAAAGCGTAAAATTCCATTCTGTAAGATAGATAGGAAGATGTGCTAAATTTACAGAAGATAAAATCTTACGAATACTTCCAATCCATAAGGAAAAATCGTCGGTTCTCTTTGGAAAAGAAGATGTGGCATTGGTGATGATAATATTTTGCTTTGATGTAGGCGGAATAATATCAGAATAATAATGTACATTAAAAAATTCCGGGACACAATCATGCTTTTTTGTGTAGGCAATATAGGTGCGAATCCAGGAATCTGTTCCAAGGTTTTCCATATATAGAATGGAGGAGGAACCAAATACCAGTGCTTCATCTACTTTTTTTGCTGTCTTATAGGTGGATTCATAAAAACGGAAAAACAGTGGATCGTCTTCAAATCCAAACATTGATTTTGGAGTTACTGGCTCATTCCACACGCAGAACATCCAGGAACGGACCTGTTGACTTCCATAACGGGCAACTAAATGACGTGTAAAATCTTCAATTAATAATTCCCATTCATAAAAATCTTTGGGTGGGCTGGTAATCACAGGGGAATAGAACAAGGTTTTGTTAGGATCGCTGGCTAATTCCCTGGGCATAAAGGAAAGCTGTATCATTGGCTTTAAACCAATGGATAACAGAAAATCCAAGGCCATATCCACAAGTGTGTAATGAAAGAAGAGCTTTCCGCCGGTGCGGCTGACAACCATCATATCATCTGATAAAATCCCATGAAACTTAATATATTCATAGCCTACATTATTTTGCAAATCAATCAGCATATCTTGAATATCATGGTTTAATAATTCTTTTGCCCGGCCTACCGTGATGAATTTCTTAAAGGTGTGGCGCAGTGGCTGTATTTCCGATTTTACAGAAATGTTTGAAACCTGAATAACATCAGTACTTTCATGAGAGGTGGCATAGTAGCTTTCGTCCACATCACTAAGATATTTGGTTAGTAAATGGAGATAGCTGCTAGGTTCGATTAAGAGGTAATTCAGGTTACTGGATTCCTGAGGATTCGGTGCTTCGCCCCACTTGATTTTACGATAGGTGCTTGGTGGCATACCATATTCTTTTTTAAAGCATCGAACAAAGGTATGGGATTCGGTGAAGCCATTGCGCAATGCAATGCTTTCAATGGAATCCTTTGTAGACACCAGTTCGGCAGAAGCATGGCTTAATTTCACCTTCATGTAGTACTGAGAGAAATTAATACCCATGTATTTATCGAAGAAGTTGGATAGATAAGGAACAGATAGCTGTTCCACCTCCGCTAAATCACTTAGGGAGAAATTCTCGGCATAATGCTCCTGAATATAGTTAATAATTCTGGTTAATCGGACCATATATTTTTGCTGGTTTTTCATTGCTGCAGTAGCAGGAATCTGGAAATTAGCCAACAGCTCTGATACCAGATAATAAGCAAGGGAATAATTCTTATACTCAGCACCAACGGCATGGTGGGCATTTTCACGAATCATGGTAGCAATGGTAAATTGTATGCCTTTGAATTTATCCAGGTTATCGCAGGTGGTGGTATTGCAGTCAAAAGCCAAATCCTCCAGACTGTTATCAAACTGGTTCATACGGGCCATGTCAATTTGCAGTGCAATCATAACGGCACTTTCTGAATGAATCTCATGAATACTATTAGAATTAATGAGAATAATATCTTCACTGTGTAATGTATAGGTTACACCATCAATGGTAATTTCAATGGTTCCTTCTAATACCATTAACAGCTCCAGACTTTTGTGCCAATGTTTGGTCACATAGCCTAACTTATGCATGAATACCTTCATTGGAATTTTAGATGAAAAATCGATAATCTCATGTCTGTCTTCTAATAACACGATCCATCCTCCTTACAGAAAATAATTATATTGTGCATTGTTATCTAATTATTTAAGGGCGCCTACCTTAAATAATGTACATAAATATTCTATAGAGTCATTATATCCAATAAAGCACATAGAAAAAAGATTAATAATGTACATTTTTTATCCTGAAAAATTAGCAATATTTTAAATTTTCTTTTGTAGGAATTGTTTTATTAAAAAATGTACCATAAAACAAAAAGCTGTGTCCTAGGATTAGAAAGATTGCCACAGTATAATAGTAGAAAAGATACATGAAACACATTTCCATGACATGGAGGTAACTATGGAACAGGAATTGGTAATCGAAGTAAAAGACATGTGTAAAAACTTTGGTTCAACAAAAGCACTGAAAAACGTAAATGTGAAATTCTACACAGGTCAAATCAGAGGTCTGGTAGGGGAGAACGGAAGCGGTAAATCAACCATCACATCCATTCTTGCAGGTATGCAGAAGGCTACCAGTGGGGAGGCTTTTTATAAAGGAGAGAAGTGGGACCCCATCAGCATGGTGGAGGCACAAAAAGCCGGAATCAGTATGGTGTTACAGGAAGCAAACACCATTCCCAACTGTACGGTAGCTGAAAATATCTTTGCCGGACGTTTTGATGAATTCTCAAAGCTTGGCATTGTAAATATGAAGAAGGTCAATCAGGAAGCACAGAAAATGTTAGATGCCTTTGGAATTACACATATTAAAGCCACAGATAATATTAACCAGTATGGTTTTGAAGATCGTAAGCTGGTGGAGATTGTTCGTTGCGTTTCTGATGATACCCAGGTATTTGTGGTAGATGAAACAACAACAGCCCTTTCTATGGAAGGCAGGCAGCTTCTATATAAGTTGATTCATAAATTAAAGGATCAGGGAAAATCTGTTATTTTTATTTCCCATGATATGGATGAAATCTTAGAGCAATGTACAGATCTTACGGTGCTTCGAGATGGAGAAATTATCGGACACTTAGGAAGAGCCGAGATGGATATGGATAATGCACAGCAGGTGATTCGCTACATGATGGTTGGACGGGAAATCGGTGATGCATATTATCGAGAGGATTATGATATCTCCCACAAGGAAGAGGTAGCCTTAGAATTTAAAAACGTAACCTTTGGCCCCATTCATGATTTCTCCCTGCAGGTTCATGCAGGTGAAATTATTGGATTCGGTGGATTAAGCGGATGCGGGATGCACGAAATCGGTCGTCTTGCCTTTGGTCTGGAGAAACCGGAAAAGGGAGAGGTTATCAGAAAGAATAAAAAGATAAAAAACTGTTATGAAGCAATCGAATCAGGAATCGGCTACATTTCCAAAAATCGTGATTCAGAAGCATTGATTCTAGAAGGCAGTATTCAGGATAATATTACATTCCCATCAGAGGAAGATTTATCCAGGCTTACCTTTATCAGCCCAAAGAAAGAAAAGCAGATGGCAGATAAGGAAATTGAGGCATTTCGTATTAAATGCGGAGACGGTAGACAGTGGGTAAACACCTTAAGTGGAGGGAACAAGCAGAAGGTATCCTTTGCAAAATGGACGGCAAAAGGCAGTGAAGTGCTGATTATGGACTGCCCAACCCGAGGGGTTGATATTGGGGTAAAACAGTCCATGTACGCGTTAATTGCTGAAATGAAGAAGCAGGGCAAAGCGATTATATTAATCAGTGAGGAAATGGCTGAGCTGATTGGTATGTCAGATAAGATTATCGTTATGAAGGATTATGAAATTACCAAGGAATTCCCTAGAAGTAAGGATCTTTCAGAAACGGATATGATTGAATACATGATTTAGTGA
>CAZYYO010000015.1:0-41028 GCA_964650965.1 uncultured Lachnospiraceae bacterium
AAAAACATGCTTATTTACTCTCAATATTCCTATTCAGAAATTGCAAACTACTTAGGCTTTGCATCTCAAAGTCATCTTGGGGCGCAATTTCGCCAGACAACTGGAGTTACCATGGCTGTATTTCGCAACGAAAACACTTAGACAAGGAACTTATCCTCCAGCTCCTTATCTGTCATAGGTCTTCCAAAAAGATAGCCTTGAAGCATATCTGGCGGACATTCTTCTAACATATGAAGCTGCTCTTTCGTTTCGATACCTTCTACACATACATTCACCTGCAATACCTTTGCCAGTTCCGTTACACTTTTCACAAATGCTTGTGAAAACAGGTCTTGATCCATATGTTCTACAAAGCATCGGTCAATCTTAATCACATCCAGTGGCATATTTTGAAGATGACTTAAAGAGGAATAGCCCGTACCGAAGTCATCTAATGCAACACGAACTCCCAACTGCTTGATACGTTCCAGAATCTGACTCATCCGCTCCATATCATGCATTGCAAGGCCTTCCGTGACTTCCACCGTAAGGTTCTTAGGAGCAATACCACTTCGTTCCACTGCCCGTTTCATGGTGTCAACAATATTGTTTTGCAACAGCTGAACCACAGACAGATTCACATTCACTTTATACTCTGGATGACCAAAATCGTTCCAATATTTGCAACGATCGCAGGCCTCATTTAATACATACTCTCCAATAGGTACGATTAACCCCAAATACTCTGCCAGCGGAATAAAATCCATGGGCATAAGCATACCCAGCGAAGGAGAATTCCATCGCAGTAAAGCTTCTGCGCCACAGCAAACCGTCTGATTATGATACACTTTCATCATTGGCTGATAATACACCTGGAATTCCTGGCAACCACCTTCCACTGCCAGTCTTAAATTCTTCTCTAAATCCAGTCGTTGTACTGGATTCGCCGTTGTCTCCTGGCTATAATGTTCCATGCGGTTTTTGCCCTTTTGCTTAGCTTCATATAATGCAATATCTGCCCGCTGCAAAAGCATCTGTGGATTTACGCCATCCTTCGGAAAATGAACAATTCCCATACTCATAGTGCAATAATATTCTGTGCCGTCTAAATTCCAGGGCTTAGAAAAGACCGCTTGGATTCGCTTCATAATATCCGGAAGCTGTTTCATTACATCATAAGGAATTAATATAGCAAATTCATCCCCACCAATCCGATAGCAATTCTTTCCAATACCACGAATTGCCTGCATACTGCTGGCCACATTTTTCAGAAGCAAATCTCCGCAGTAATGCCCTAGGCCATCATTAATATTCTTAAAGTCATCCAAGTCAAGATATAGAAGTGCTCCCTGATCCGCTGCCTGCACAGCTCGTCGGATTTCTTCCTTCATATCCTTCTCATAGCGTATCCGATTATAAAGGCCTGTAAGATAGTCCACGTTGGCCTGATGCTCGATTTTCTTCTGATACCGCTTCATATGGGTGATATCATAAATGGTGCATAAACGAACCTCCCTTCCATCCACCCAGTGAATGGTGTTAAAGGTTAATTCATACCAATGGGTAGAATGATTTCCGTAGAATTCTTCCGGTTTTGCATATTCTTCCGGCGAAGTAAGTAACTGCTCCAATGCCGCTGCATCTTCCTCATCCTGGACAATCTGTCTGTATACTTCATTTACATATAATTTATTTTTCTCTTTTACATCAACAATGCATACACCACATCCTGCATTCTTAAGAATTGCCTCCAGGGAAGAATAAGAGCTAACCAGAGAATTCTTGGTAATTCGTTTTACAAGAATCGCCTGTAGTACCCGTTTCACATCATTAAGAAACTGGGTTTCCTCTCCTGTCCAGTGGCGCGGTTCATCCACCATAGTAAACGCCAGATACATACCACATTTTCCATTGATAAAAAGTGGTAAAAACACACCCGCCTGTATATTATGCTGGGCAAAGAAATCTGAAAAGTTATCTGGAATCAGCGAATCTGATGAAATAGAATAGGGTCTTCCTGTCATAAAAGGCAGCTGTTCCTTCTCTATATGTAAAAAGCTGTCCATAAGGCTCACATTATTCTGGGTATTCCATTCGCTTATCATATCCACTGTGGTATCATCTGTGTTTACCCGCAAAAGACTACTGCTGGATATGCGCAAATATTCTCCGGCCTCTCTTAACATATCTTCTGCAATCTTGGCAAATCCATTTTCCGATTCCAGCATTCTAAGTATTTCCGTAAGAACTGTATTCTTCTGTAATACCTGCTTCTGCTGTTTCTGATCCTGCATCAGCTTCTGTAGCTTTTCTTCCTGTTCCTGCAAAGACTGCATGCCTGTAAAATACGTATGTGAAATGGTCTCTATTAATGCAACGGTCTCTTCAAACTGAGATTTGCTACAACGATATATAACGGATGGAAGCTGTTCTTGGGCAGCACATAAATCACTGGCAACACCCATAATCAACCAGGCACCTAACAAATGCTGATGGATGTCCCGGATCGCTATGCCACAAAACATAATATACGCTTCATCCCCAGGAAGGAAAATCACATTTTCCACCCCTTCATCCACAAAGGAATGCAGCAGATATTCCTGGGTTTCTTTTGGAAAGTGTTCCAATAAAAAGTCCTGTTCTATCTGTGTTCCTCCAAATTGTGTGATGGGTGTTCCATCTTGTAGAAAACAGCTGATATAAATATGATTGGATTTTTCCAAGGCTTCCTGTATTCTTTGTACTTCATTCTTTTTTATTTCAAGCATCATTCTCAGGTCCTTCTCCCTTATACATCCTTAAGCTTTGGTGCGCTTCTTAATCACAAACAAGAAATCATTTTTTTTCATTTCTATTTGTCGCACAATCTCAAATTTCTTATATAGTCGCAGATATTTTTTTATCTGTCCCTCTTCATTGGTATATAAAATCAATCGTGCCTCTTCCCCTGTGATTTCGTCTGTTTTTTCAAAAAACTGTCGATAAAAATCACTGATTTCTTCTTTTGTACTTTTATATAATCTTGGGAAATCACAAATCACTTCATCAAACAAATATTGGTGGGTAAAATCAAAATAATCACGGTTAATAAAATGAATTGGTACCTGGGCATCATCCGCATTCTCTCTGGCTCCACGAATTGCTGTCTGGTAAATATCAATTCCATAGATTTCCCGGGCAGGTACCAGCCGGTTTCTTTGAATCAACAATGTACCCACGCCACAAAATGGATCAATAATTTGTGCATCTAATTCCATGTAATCCTTTGCCAGCTCTACCATTTCTGCTGCCACCACTGGCGACAATGAGGTTGGTTCTATATGTCTCCGATAAGAAAATCTGGTATCCGGGATCGTAAGAAGCTTGGCAAATGGAGCGTAGGTTCCATCCTTTCTTTGAAGTAAACGTATCTCCACCTCATAATTTCCAGGAGTATTTACCAGTTGATGCATACTGTACTCTTCTAACTCAAAGGAAAGCTTTTTCAGAAGATTTCTGCGTTTTGTTTCCTCCATTTTTCCCTTAATATCTAATCGAAAGTAAAAAGTCCTGCCATTCTTCTTATGAATTCGATTTAAAGCTGCAATTAAATTAGACTTAGCAATTTTCTCACCAGCATTCTCCTCTGTAATTGCAATTCCTTTTGGGATTTGAATATAAAATAGCATCTCTCGATACAACGGAATATCTTTCATTTCATCCAAATTATCTGTATGAACCCGAACGCCAAAGGGTACCACCAACGACTTTGCATTAAGCTTTGACTTTAAGCAATCCCGAATACATTTATCACTTACCAGTAAAATATCATAGGGTTGATCTAAGCCAATAAATTCATGCTTGCAATCTCCAGAAAGTTCCTGAAGAATATCCTCAAGTTCCTTCCGTTCCATGCGAATATGCTTTAAATCTTCCTCTGGGTATTCATTATTACATAAAACATCAAGCTGTACCTGCAGCTTTTCCTGGTATGGACTACAGTCATATTCCTTCATTCCCTTTAAATAGGAGCTTTTAACAAATAGCTTTTGCTCTATACAATATGCTGTCCATAATTTTTTCAAGACCAGGGGCACATCCTCCCTAGCAACTGCTTCTTCAATATCACCAAGAAGAAGTGCAGCATTCTTCCGCGTCTTAGCATCCTCATCCTCCAGCCATCTTCCAATAAATTCCAAAAGCTGTGGTGTGGCACACTTTGCCATATCCATGGGATTCTCCCGAACCTCCTGGCGCATCTGACTAATTAATGTCCGAAGATTGGTTTCCGGTGTTTTTTCTTCTTGTGATTCTGATATTTGACCTGTTGCCTGTTTAATTAAATGATCGATCATAATAACCTTTTTCTTTCCTTGTCTGCTTAGTAAGTTCATTCTACTTTATTTTACACTATTTTTCATCTCTTCTGCTAATTTTATTGAAATTTACTAATTTTTTTTTAAGCAAAAGAATTTGATTGTATATTTTATAAAAGAAAAGTAATTATACACAAGTTTAGTATCTATATTTTGTCTATTATTTTGCGAGCAAAGCAACGTTGTTTCCACATTTTTTATATTTTTCACTGTTTTTTAGTAATTAGTTCACAAATTCTTTATAACTTTTTTGTTGACATTTACAACAGACGGGTATATGATAAACAAGACTTAAGAAATACATAACCCCCAATTAAGTATTTTAAGTCACTTCCCCTTAGTATATATTTATAAAACCCCCCTTTAAAAACAACCGTGCGATGGTTGTTTTTTTCTGTCTAAAATTATCTCAGCAAATATTGCTTCAGCTTCTATACAAAACAAAAAACCTCCCTGTCGATGTGGAAACCGGCAAGAAGGTTTTTCTTTTATATTATTTTTTTATTCCTCAGGGTACAAACACTGAACATCCATTTCTTCAAATAATTTCAACCAGTCTGCATCCGGCTTCACATCTGTGACCACCACATCGATGTCTTCAAAGTCGCAAACACGGCTAAAAGCATACCGTCCAAATTTGCTGCTGTCTACCACAAAGATGCATTTCTGGGCTGCAGAAATCATTTCCCGCTTGGTCTGGCTTAAATCGTCATTGCCATCCATGGCTCCCTTATCCATATGAATGCTCTTGCAGGAGATAAAGGCTTTTTCTACATGACAATTGCGATACCCCTCATCCGCTCTTGGTCCAACCAGGGCAAGATACCCACTTTTCAGATTTCCTCCGGTACAAATCACATTCCATCCAACAACATCCGATAATTCAATCATAATCTCAATGGAATTGGTAACCACCGTAAGGTTCTTCTTTTGCTTCAATGCTTTAGCTATATACACAGCAGAGGTAGAAGCATCCAGCATAATATGCTCTCCATCCTCAACCATATCTGCAATGAGTTCTGCCATCTTCTGCTTTCCGTTAACGTTGCTCTTCTTTCGTACATTAAATGGCAGCTCAATATTATCATTTTCATTTAATACTGCGCCACCATAAATCTTTACAGCAATGCCTTCCTTGTCAAGCTTATCCAAATCTCTTCGAATAGTTTCTTCCGACACATCGAATTCCTGACTTAGCTGGCTGACAATGACCTTCTTATCTTCCTGCAATCTGGATAAGATCAGATTTCTTCGTTCTAGTGAAAGCATAGATGTCACCCCCGGGTTCTATAAAATAGATGCAAATACTTTGTCATCTGGATGAGCAATAACGGAAGAATCTAAGAACATTCCCTTCTCTCCCACCTGTTCCTTTGCTCTGTCAATCGCTGCCTGGCAGGCTGCCACTTCTCCGGTAAGCATAAGGTAGGATTTACCACACATACCCTTAGCGATACGAAGTTCAATTAATTCTACAGCTGCTGTCTTGGCAGCAATATCTGCTGCTTCAATAATGGCTGCTGCATCATAGGTTTCTAATACTCCTAATGCACTAACATTTTCCACATGGCTAGTTCCATAAATTGCCGGGAAAATAGATGGCTCCGGATTACCTAAGACAAAGCTGTCTATAAACTCCTCGCTTCTGGTTGCAGCCCCTTGATCTACCGCTGCTCTCACGGCACTTAACTCTCCGGAAATCAATGCAATAAACTTACCTGGGCACACGGTCTGTGCCTCCAGCAAATCCACCTCTGCTGTCTTTACCATCATATCTGTTGCTGTAACACCAGCTGATACTGTTTTAAATTCAATCATTCCTATTGCTTTTGCCATAAGATCGATTCCTTCCTTATCTCTATCTTAGTTCCTTAATCAATATGTACTTCTCTGTTACATCACGAACCACTCCAGTGATGGATGCATGAATGGCAACGCTTAAGCCATCTGCCGGATGGGCAATTTCTCCACCAATCCTTACCTTATCACCTGTTTTTACAGATGCAATGGCAGGAGCTCCAATATGCTGTGACAGGAGAATGCGAACCTCCCTGGTTCCTCGAATATTATCATCCATTGGTGCTTCCTTATCATAGGCAGCTAGTCCAAGCCGCATCATCAGGCGATTTTCCGGCACTCTGCGATATGCTCTTGCCGGGCTTACTCCCTGACTTGCTACTACTGGTGGCTTTACTCCTGCTTTTCTAAGATTCAGCTTATATTCTGCCATCATACTTCTTGGAGACAAGCCCTGAGGGCAGGAAAAAGTCTCACACAATCCACAGGAGCTGCAGAAAAATGTATTCACAAAAGGCTCCAGACTCTGGAAGTCCTTGTTCGCTGCCGCCCTCATAAACAAATGGGGCTGTATGGGATGTCCCAATGCATGTCTTGGACATAAATCGGTACAGGTTTGACACTGACAGCAGGATGCTGCTGCTCTTGCATAATCAATCTTAAAATTATGCTGTTTTTTCATAATCAGTGGATGGCTCTCATCTAATACAATAATGGCATTACAGGTCTTGGTCACTGGCTGTAAGCTGCTTCCAAGATTTCCCATCATAGGACCGCCAACCAGATACACCGGGTGTTTGGCTGTAACGGTTCCCGCCATCTTAACTACTTCCTTTAAGGGTGTACCAATGGGCACCCGAACGGTGATAGGATGAGATACTTCTCCAACCACAGACACACATTTGTCGGTTACCGGATGGTTTTCGAAAACTGCCTGATACACATTAAACATGGTCTCCACGTTAAATACTGCCACACCGGATTCAATGGGAAGTCCCCCTGGGCGAACCACCTTGCCTGTCGCCTCGTAGATTAATACCACTTCATCTCCCATAGGATATGCTCCTGGAAGCTGATGGATTCTCACCTTAGGATATTCACCAATATATTCATTTAAAGCCTCAATTGTGCTCTTATATTCTGTTTTAATACCAATGACTGCTTCACTGGCTCCTACCACATCTGCAACCATGGCAAATGCTTTTAAGATTTCTCTTGCATGCTCCTTCAACAGCTGTCTGTGGAGCTTCAATAATGGTTCACATTCCGCGCAATTTAAAAGAATCACTTCGGCCCGGGTATCCAGCTTCCCATAAGTTGGGAAACCGGCTCCACCGGCACCGACGATTCCATTATTACGCAATATAGTACTTAATTCCGTAATATTCATAACTTACCTGTTCCTCTTATTTCAGATTGCCAATATCGTCAATAATTCCAACAATAGCAGCATCGATCGGTGAATCCGGATGTCCGCATCCAATCCGTGCTGCACTGCCACAAGCTACCATAACATATTCACCAATACCGGCTCCTATGTTGTCTATGGCAACGAATTGATTTCCATCTGCCTTCATTGAAGTAAGTGGTTCCACAACCATAAATTTGTTGCCAACCAAGTTATCCTGTTTACGGGTTGAAACGACGCTGCCGATTACTTTACCTATAATCATGTTGTCTCTCCCTATGTTTGATTGTATCCTGTTATCTTACAATAAATACCTTACTCTTTCCGTTGATCTCACTGGCATTCGCTTCGTCAGTATCAATATGCATTTCCAGAGTAAAGCTGTCGTCCACGCGAATTTTCACGTGGTTAAATGTGGTACCACGTTCATTTTCAGCCTTTACGCTGACATAATCTCCATCAGACACACCAGCTGCTCTGGCATCCTGTGGTGACATATGAATATGGCGAGCTGCAACAATACAGCCCTCTTTTAAGTAGATGGCGCCCTTTGGTCCAACAATGGCAATGGGAGCACTTCCTGCTACGTCCCCAGACTCTCTTACTGGAACATTAATTCCAAGAGTTCTTGCATCAGTAGCGCTGATTTCTACCTGGGTTTTGCTTCGAACAGGTCCTAAGATACGAACATTTTCAATAGCACGAAGCTTTAAGCCTACAATCGTGCACTGCTCGTTAGAAGCAAACTGTCCACCCATTAATTCTTTTTTCTTCGTCAGCTGGTAGCCCTCACCGAATAATGTCTCCACATCCGCCTGGGTAAGGTGGATGTGGCGGGCACTTACGCCTACTGGGACCTGAAAGCCATTACTTTCCTTGGTTTGGTTCTGGAGACTTGCCACAACCATTCTTGTAATTGCTTCTACATCAACATTATTCAATTTATTTCACCTGCTTATTTCAGTTTTGGTAAGATAGTTTCTACATCTGTGTGAGGTCTTGGGATTACGTGCTGAGCTACTAATTCTCCAAGTCTTTCTGCTGCGGATGCACCAGCTTCAACTGCTGACTTAACTGCTCCTACATCTCCACGAACCATAACGGTTACTAATCCAGATCCGATTTTCTCAGTTCCTACCAATGCAACATTTGCTGCCTTGCACATTGTATCTGCAGCTTCGATTGCTGCGGTAAGTCCTCTTGTTTCTACCATTCCTAAAGCTTCCTGTGTCATGATAATTTCCTCCTTATAATTGAGATTCATTGTTTCTTTTTATTTATCCTGCATCCTTTCATTGGGATGCAGGTTATGACTAATAGCTGGCAATTTCCTCTTCCACCTCTTTGCTGGTGGGTTGCTCATCTGCCCCTTTGGCCAGACGTTTTGCACTTAATGCCATCATTTTTCTGGTTTCCTCACAGGGTGCTGCTATCACACCGCTGCTGGCCATAATATGCTTATTTTCACTGCAAATATTCTTTGCAGCCTCTACTGCAGCCTTTACATCTGCTACGTCACCTTCAACGACTACTGTGACAAGACGACCACCCAGTTTTCTTTCCCAGGTTGAAAGCGTAACTGTGGCTGCTTTTGTCATCGCATCTAGTGAATCAATTGCAGCAACTACACCAGAGACTTCAATAATTCCGTAGGATGTTCCCATTATTTAGCTTTTGGGAATCCTGGCAGAATCTTTTCAACATCATTGTGAGGTCTTGGAATTACGTGCTGAGCTACTAATTCTCCAAGACGGCTTGCTGCTGAAGCACCAGACTCTACTGCTGCCTTTACTGCTCCAACGTCTCCGCGAACCATAACAGTTACTAATCCTGATCCGATTTTCTCAGTTCCAATTAATGAAACCTCTGCGGATTTGGTCATTGCATCTGCAGCTTCGATTGCTGCGGTAAGTCCTCTTGTTTCGATCATTCCTAAAGCTTCCTGTGCCATTTTAATTTTCCTCCTAATTATATGCTTACGTTATATTTGTTTCAAAAACTTTTAATCCACATCAAATGCACATATACTTAACATTTTCAGTGTATCTTCTGTTGGTCTTGCAATAATGTGGCTTTGAACAACCCCGGTAAGGCTTTCTGCCATCTGTTTGCCTGCCTCTACGGCTGCAGTCACATCCTCAACACTTCCACGAAACTTAATGGTTACCAACAGTGGTACCGGAAGGGAATCTGCATTTGCCGGCTTATTTTTGTCGAAAGGCTCTAATGTTACATTTGCTGCCTTACATCCAGCATCTGCTGCAATGAATGCACAGCATAATCCGTATACCTCTAAGATACCAACCGCTCTTAAATCTACCATTTAACGGCTCCTTTCTACTATCCTAGTCCGGATAAACTGCAATCTTAAGACCTGTCATCGCAAGGTTCTTAGCATAAGCTTCATTAATGTTGCTTAATTTATACTTATCCGTAATTAATTCCTTCATTGGAAGACCAATCTTATTTGCTGCTTTTAAGAAATCAAATGTAGTTGCATAGTCCCGAAGGGTGTATACCCAGCTTCCTACAGTAGTGATTTCCTTGGAACAAATATCAAAGTGTGGATTAATGGTTGCATCTCCACCATTGATGAAGAATCCTAATTCACACAATCCACCACCATTACGGATGAATTTGTAAATATTGGAGTGACCTACTGGAGATCCAGTACACTGGAATGCAAAATCAGCAAGCTGTCCGCCGAATTTTGTCTTAATTCCCTCAGCCATTCCTTCTGCTCCGTCGTAATCCTTAAAGTTTACTGTATCGGTAGCTCCTAATCTCTTAGAGAACTCCAGTCTGCCTTCATTGCCGTCTACCGAAATAATATTGTTAATACCCATGGTATGTAATACTGCGATACAAATCAATCCAATAGGACCACAGCCCTGAACAACTACGTTGCTGTTGAATCTTAAGATTCCTGTGGTTTTTGCTCTTTCTACTGCATGAACTAATACAGCACAAGGCTCGATTAAGATTCTGGAATCTAAATCCAAATCACTTACATTGAAAAATGTAGAACCAAGATCTCCACGAATCAGAATATAATCAGCAAACCATCCATTTAAGTGTACATCATCATCTGGAAGTAATCCATAGACATCTGCACCTGCCACGTTCTTTTTATTTAAATCAAACATGGTAATGGAAGGATCATCTGCAAAAATCATGCAGGTTACAATCTTATCACCAAGCTTTACTGGCTTTCCTGCACTGTCTAATTTTACATTCTTACCCATCTTAACAATCTCGCCAGTTCCTTCATGTCCAAGGGCTACCGGGATAAGACCAAAGGGATCTCTTTTAAACTCGTGAGCATCGGTACCGCAGATTCCGCAGCCTTCTACCTTAATCAGTAAATCGTTGTCTCCAACCTCTGGCATTGGGAATTCCTTGATTTCGAACTTCTCTAATTGCGTAAGCATAGCAACATGCGCAACCTTTGGAATTTCTCCATTGGAAGCACCTGTGGCATTTGAATTTGTCATACTGGAGAGAACCTGTTTTACAATTCTTTCCACGTCCTGAGAATTCATATCCATTAATTTTTCCTCCTGTTTTTCTTCACGACCTGTATTATCTGATGCATAAGCTGTCAGACATGGTACAACGTCTGCGCTTTGTAAATGTCTGTGCACTGGTCAAGCCTTCGCCTGTACGGCTGGCAATGGTAAATGTGGCAAATCCTTCTCCACCAAATCCTAATGCTGCGTAGCTTGGACCGTTTTTAACCAAAATGGCTGTATCAATGGCTCTGGCATAAGCTGTAATTCTATCTACATTCTTAGAATGAATATGTGCACTGTGACGGTTGCCATGCTCTAACCATACTGCCTGTTCCACAGCATCATCAAAGTCTTTGGCTCTTACCACTCCTAAAATTGGCATCATTAATTCTGTTGTAATTAATGGATGTTCCTTTGGTCCTTCAAAGGTAATGCAACGAATGTTGTCCGGCACATCTACTCCTACCATAGCCAGAAGCGCTTTTGCACTTCTTCCTACACATTTTCGATTCAATCCGCCTTTTTCATTCATTACCGTCTTAATCAGTCGGTCCTGCACCTCTTTGGAAGCAAGATAGCACCCCTGCTCCTCCACCATGTATTTCATCAATTCATCACAGATACTATTTACTGCAACAATTTCCTTTTCTGCGATACATGGAAGGTTATTATCGAAGGTACAGCCATTTACAATATCTTCTGCCGCTTTTCTAATATCTGCTGTCTCATCCACCAATGCAGGAGGATTCCCAGCTCCGGCTCCAATTCCTCTCTTACCACTAGACAGTACTGCGGTTACCACTCCAGGTCCACCGGTTGCAGCAATCAAAGGAATATCCTTATGCTTCATCATAATGTTACTGGTCTCTAAGGTAGGTTTGGTAACTGTAACTGCAATATTATCTGGGCCTCCAGCTTCTAATGAAGCTTCGTTTAACAGATTTACGGTAAACTGAGAGGTTTTTACTGCCTGAGGATGGGGATTAAATACTACCGTATTTCCACCTGCAAACATTCCAATGGTGTTACACAGGATGGTTTCGGATGGATTGGTACAAGGAGTAATCGCTCCAATCACACCAAAAGGTCCCATCTCTAATAATGTAAGTCCTCTGTCTCCGGACCATGCAGTTGTTGTAATATCTTCCGTTCCTGGAGTTTTCTCTGCAACCAGGAGGTGTTTCAAGATTTTATCCCCAACATTTCCCATTCCAGTTTCTTCTACTCCCATACGGGCAAATGTTTCTGCATTTTCTTTAATCTTGGTTCGAATCGTAGAGATTACTTTTTCTCTTTGGTCCATAGTCATAAGACGTACTGTCTTCTCGGCTTCTTTTGCCTTCTCGATGGCCTCATTCATATCATCATAGATTCCATGCATTCCAGTAGTCTTAGCTCCTAACTGCATTTTCGCCATAACCTCACTGACAATGTTCTGAATCTGTGTTTCATTTATTTCCAAGATATCACTTCCTTTAATTTAGATTTTCCATATTTCCCAAGGGCTGTGTCCTGAGCTGCGGTTCCTCCGCTGACGCCGATGGCTCCAACGATTTCCCCATCATACAGCAAGGGCTCTCCTCCACCAAAAATTACAATTTTTCCCTGATTGGTGAACTGAATACCATATAATTCTTCTCCAGGAGCTGCCAGTCTGCCAAGTGCCTCTGTGGACATTTTAAAAGCAATGGAAGTATATGTTTTATTAAGAGCTACATCGAAGCTTCCTATATAAGCATGGTCCATACAGTGAACTGCAATGGGACAGCCTTTGGCATCTGCCACTGCAATAACAGCGTCTACCCCCATGCGGGCGGCTTCTTTCTCCACAAGAGCAATCAATTTCTTGGCTTCCTCCAGGGTGATATATCGCTTTCCTACTGCATACACAGGATTCATAGAATGTGCTGTGACCCCTTGAGGAAGTCTGTTCCCCTGTCGGTTCATTTCTTCCAGCACGCTTCGTGTAATTTCTTCAATCTTCTGTGGGTCCATAGACACACCACCTTTATTGCATTTCGCTGATAACTCTCTTAACTACTTCTGCAATTAACGCTTCGTTGCTTCCGCCGTTACCACAGCTGCAGCTATCGCCAGTGCCGAAGTTGTACTGATATCCTGGCATCTGAGCTACGTCTGTTGTGCAAGCTCCACAGTTATGACAGTTTGTCTCACCCTTGTTTAAGCAGATATCTGCAGGGTGCTTTCCTGGCATACCGAATTTACGACGGATTTCATATAATTTCTTAATGTTTTCCTTATCGAATTCCTTAGGTCCGCCAAGCATTTTAGATTTGTATAACAGTTCAGCATAGAACTCTACGCTTTCCATTTTATGATATGCTGCAAGAAGATCTGTACTCCATGATAAAGCACCGTGGTTCTCCAGTAATACTGCATCAAAATATGGAAGATATTTCTCAAGATTATCTGGGATCTCCATGGTAGAAGGTGTACCATATTCAGCAATCGGAACACATCCTAAAGCGATAACAGCTTCTGGCATGATTGGCTGTGTTAATGGAATACCTGCAATCGCAAATGCGGTTGCATATATTGGATGAGCATGTACAACAGAACCAACGTCTGGACGCTTCTGATATACTCTCATGTGCATTTTGATTTCAGAAGAAGGTTTGAAGCCCTTGTTCGCCTGAAGAACATTACCATTCTCATCAACCTTGCAGATGAATTCAGGAGTCATAAATCCTTTGGATACCCCTGTTGGTGTGCATAAAAATTCGTGATCGTTGAGTTTTACAGAGATGTTTCCATCATTTGCTGCAACCATGTTACGGTTGTAAATTCTTTTACCGATGTCACAAATCTGTTTTTTGATTTCCATTTCGTTTACCATGAAATGATTCCTCCTTAAGATATGTTATTGTTTTGGTGTGTTATATTATTGTTGCTTATCCTCATTATAATACCTAATATAGAAGAAAGCAATAATACTTGTTGTTTTTTGTTGGTTTTTACCCAACTTTTTTGTGGTTTCTTGCATTTATTTTGTTGTTTTGTGTTATATCAACCATTTATTCCTCTATTGTGAGATAATCCAGAATATCCTGCACTCCCACGCCCTTTAAGGAATTCACATGAAAGATTTTTTTGCATCCTGCAATTTCAAGCCAACGGTCTGCCAGTGGTACATTGGCATCTTCCTTGTCTATCTTAGTTACAATTCCAATACATTCCCGGTTGGCCTGACTGGTTACATTGGGTGGGAACAGACTATAGGGCTCGTTAGCCGCCACAAGAATCCCCACTACATCTGCCTCGTAGGTATATAGTGCCAGTGCCTTACCTAAGCGGTGGCTCTGAGCATATTCTCCCGGCGTATCAATAACGGATTCGTGATTCTGAACATACTGGGTCTTGTAATAGTGAATCTCTTCCCCCTTCAACGCCTGGGTCAATGTGGTCTTACCAGCTTCGCTGCGCCCCATCAATACTAATTTACGCATCAGGTCTTGGTTATCTCACATACCGTACAGCCCAGTCTGCTTTCGGCGTATGTAAGCATTGCCACCATGGCCGTTTCCACAGAGCTTACGGAACCGGTAATAATCAACGAGCCACTGAAGCGGTCCACAAATCCCAAATCACATCCGCTGGCTTTAATGGCAATATCTGCTAAGATAATTGCAGTCTCAGAAGGCGTTATGGTTACTACTCCAATGGCGGCCTTCTCGTAATCAATCTTTGGGTCCAGCCCCAGCTTCTTATATAACACCTGGTCTGGACTGGCAATAATATGTGCCAGTGTAATTTGCTTACCAGGTACATATTCCTGGATAATTCTCATTTTATTTCCCTCTGGAAATATTTGATTTAGGTCCATTCTAGCCTCCTATCTGACAGTGCAGCTTCGACACGCTTTCCACGGTCTTTTTTAACATTTGCATATGTTCATCTTCTGGGGGGAGAACATCCATCATGGAATATTCTCGTTCTAAGCCCTCGTATTTGCCCTGTCCCAATCGGTGATAAGGCAGTAAATGTATCTTATCTACCCCAGGCAGCTTATCTGCAAAACCAGCAATAGCTGCAATTTCTTCTGGTGTATCGTTAAAGGTTGGTACCACTGGCACCCGAATTACCAGACGGGTCTTTCCGGATTGGGCAATTTTTCTGGCATTTTCCAGCATCAATTCATTGCTTCTTCCTGTATATTCTTTATGCTTCTCTGGATTTGTGTGCTTAATATCCATTAAATAGGTATCCAGATAAGGAAGAATCCGATCTATGGTTTCATAAGAAGCACAGCCCATGCTTTCCATTGCGGTATTGATACCCCGTTCCTTGGCTGTACGCAGCAAGGCATATGCGAAATCCGGCTGACAAAGACTTTCTCCTCCGGATAACGTCAGTCCTCCACCACTACGGCGGTAGTACTGCCAGTCCTTCTCTACGGTTTCCATCACATGTTCTACGGTTACATCCTGTCCCACCGTCTCTATCTTCCCTGCACGCTTCATTTGCTGAATTTCAAAGGACTGGGATTCCGGATTACAGCACCATCGACACCGAAGGACACAGCCCTTAAGGAATACAATGGTACGGATGCCTGGACCGTCATGGACAGAATAACGCTGGATGTCAAAGATACGACCCATTGTGGATAATAAATCTGTCATCATTCAAACCCCTGTTCTGTTCGTTTTATAATGTCATCCTGCAGGCTCTTAGACAAGGTAGTGAATAAGGCACTGTAGCCTGCCACACGAACTACCAGATGCTTGTACTGTTCTGGATGCAGTTGTGCATCTAACAGTGTCTCTCGGGATACAACATTGAACTGCATATGACTGCCCTTACGATCAAAGTATGTACGAATCAGATTCACAAAATTATTTAATCCTTCATCCCCTGCCAATGCGGATGGATGGAATTTCTGGTTAAATAAGGTTCCATTGCTGGCAATTCCATGGTCTAACATAGATACGGAATTAGCTGCCGCTGTTGGTCCATGTACATCCTTTCCTGCGGAGGGAGATACGCCATCAGCCACTGGTGTTCCAGATTTTCTTCCATCAGGAGTTGCACCTGTCTGAGCACCTAATGGTACATTTGCTGATACTGGATACAGGCCTGCCTGGAAGATACCACCTCTGGGGTTCTTGTATTTTGGCAGCTCTCTGGTATATACATAAGCCACTTCTCTGGCAAACGCATCTACCTCATCATTATCATTTCCAAATTTCGGAACTTCCTCTATCATGGCAAGGATTTCGCTATATCTTCTCAAATCCTCGGGTCTGGTTCCTTCGGCGATCACTCGCTGTGTTGCACTTGCCACAAGCTGTGGCTCCGGTGTCTGTCCACTTTGCTGTAATTCCTCTGCTACCGTACCTGCAATACTTGCAACTACATTCTTCTCATCAGCCTGTCCGTAATTAAACATCAAAGCCTTCTTATATTCTGCCATGGTAATCTTGTGTTCATCAAATACCAGCTTCTTCACTGCATATAAGGAATCTGCCATATTGGCAATTCCAAAGCCCTGGGGACCAGTAAAGTTATAAATAGCTCCCCCTTGTTCACAAGTCTTACCACTATGAATGCAATCATCAACCATGGTAGCCAGGAAAGGCAACGGAACCCGTTCACTATGTGCCTGATCAATGGCATTATCCGCATTTACCAGAAGGGAAATGAAATATTTCATCTGAGTTTCATAGGCCTGGTAGAACTGTTCAAAGCTGGTCATTTCTTCTACATCACCTGTGTCTGGTCCTATCTGCACACCACGATCCATTCCTCTGGAGAATACCATCTCTAATGGTCTGCAAATGTTAAAGAACGCCGCATCATGCCATCCGCAGGTTTTCCCTGCTTTCTGTGGTTCCACGCAGCCTATAATGTTATAGGTTCTGGCATCCTCTAAGGATACGCCCCGGCTCATCAGAGATGGAATAATCACTTCATCATTATAATACGCAGGCAGGCCAATGCCTGTCCTGGTAAGCTCTGCTGCCTTCAACAGCAATTGCTGTGGTGAGCCATTCCACACTCGAATAGACAATGATGGCATTGGAAGAAATACATGCTTGGATGCGTAAATGCACATAAAGGATAAATCGTTGGTTACATCCATTCCATTGGCATCCTGACCGCCTACAATCAAGTTCTGAAATAAGCTATAGCCGGCAAATCCCTTGGCACTTTCTCCATCACGACATTTGTTTAAATCATTTAACTTTACCCAGAAGCAATCCAGTAATTCCTGTGCGTGCTCTCTGTCGATTCTTCCCTCTTCCATATCCTTCTTATAATAAGGATACATATACTGATCAAATCGTCCTGGGGAAATGGAATGTCCACTGGATTCCACCTGAAGTAGCTGTTGAACAAACCATACACTTTGGCATGCTTCGAAGAAAGACGTTGCCCCTTTGGCCGGCACTCTTCGGCAATTAGATGCAATCACCAGCAGCTCATGTTTTCTGGTGGCATCGGTTTCCTTGGCTGCTAATTCCTCAGCTAATACTGCATATCGATTGGCATAACGAATGACAGCCTGACAGCTGATTAGCATTGCCTGAAGCAGGGTATGCTTGGTTGCATAATCTCCGTCACCAACATTGATAGATTCCAGTTCCTGCTGCACCTTCTCCATGATTCCTTCATAGCCGATAGCAAGGACTTCCTCATATTTTACTGTGACATGTCCCACCCCATTATAGAAATAATTCCCTGGCGTAAAAATATTATGGTCCATAGCCAGAACTGCTTCCGGCACCATATAGGATAGTGCTAGTTCACTGTTGGTTTTACCCTTCCAGTACTTATTTGCTTCCCTTATTTCTCTTTTAGCCTCTTCTGATATGTAAAAGGGATCCGCTTCTCTGGTAGCAACTGTATCAAATTCTGCTTCCAACCAGTCATAAGAAAACTCTGGAAATGTCTGACATCCTCTTGGAGCGATGGTAGAGCTTCCTACAATCAACTCTTCCGGTCGAATAACAATGGGAATGTGATCTAAGATGTGCGCAAATGCTTTTGCACGTCTCATAGTAATAGGATCTCCCTCTGTCTCTTGATAAGACTGCGTGATTAATACAGCTCGAGCGGACTCTATTTCTGGCATTTTAGCATATAAATGCTCCACTAGTCGGGTTATTCGACTGGTTTTTGGAGCTTCTGTACTATCATATTTGCTCATAATCTGTCCCTCTTTTCTAAATTTTCAGCAACAATATACGTTCATTTTATGCCGAAGTGGTCACGAAGTCAAGGCTAAGTGCTTTGTTTTTTGTTGTTTTTGTGTGTTGTTTTTGTTGTTTTTTCTATCAACTACCATTTTGGAGTCATTTTAAATAAAAAAACCGACCTATCCAACAATAGAATATGAAATCTAATCCTTGGAAGGCCGGTTCAAACGTTTTTGACGTTACGTTTACACTACCGTTTATAACTCACTCACGTATTTTTGAATATTAGACGCATTTACATACTTTCTGGTTTCTTCTTCATTTACTACAACTAAGGTTGGTGCCTGCATTACCCCGTACTGCTGGGTTAATTCCATATTCTCCTCTGCATCAATTAGGATGTAGTCCTCATTAGCCAGCATTTCTTTTGCCTTGGCACAATTTGGACAGGTCTTGGTGGTGAAGAGATATTTCTTACCAGCCTGAGGCTTTTCAATGGTAACATCATCCTTTGTAATGGTGACAATTCGCTTGGAACCATTCTTTAATCTGGAGTCCTTCATGTCATACAGACGACGGTTCTTGTACTCCTGGCTCTTACCTTCATTCCAGTTCTGCACCGGACGATAGTAACCGGTAATTCTGCTGTATACCTCTGCCTTAGCACCACAGTGTGGACATGTATAGTGCTCACCTGCAATATAGCCATGCTCCTTACATACTGAGTAGGTTGGAGACAATGTATAGTATGGCAGCTTGTAATTTTCTGCAATCACACGTACCAGCTCTGCTGCTGACTTCCAGTCTGGAAGCTTCTCTCCTAAGAAAGCATGGAATACAGTACCTGATGTATATAAGGTCTGCAGTTCATCCTGAATATCTAATGCATCAAAGATATCAGATGTAAATTCTACCGGTAAATGAGAACTGTTGGTGTAGAATGGAGTATCTCCTTCTTTTCCCGCAGTCTTAATATCCGGAAACTGTGCTCTGTCGTGCTTTGCCAGACGATAGGTAGTGGATTCTGCCGGGGTTGCCTCCAGGTTGTAGAGGTCTCCATACATTTCCTGATAATCTGACAGACGTTCTCTCATGTGATTCAATACGTCCTTGGTAAATTCCTGAGTTTCTTCGTGGGTCATATCCTGTCCCAGCCACTTTGCATTTAATCCCACTTCATTCATGCCGATTAATCCAATGGTGGAGAAATGATTATCAAAGCTTCCCAGATAACGCTTGGTATATGGATATAAGCCTTCATCTAATAATTTAGAGATAACCCCTCTCTTAATCTTAAGGGAACGTGCGGATACATCCATCATGTGATCCAGACGATTGTAGAAATCCTCTTCATTTTCTGCCTGATATGCGATACGAGGCATATTAATGGTAACAACACCTACCGAGCCGGTACTTTCTCCTGAGCCGAAGAATCCGCCGGATTTCTTTCTTAATTCTCTAAGGTCCAGACGAAGACGACAACACATGGAACGTACATCACTTGGCTCCATATCACTATTAATATAATTAGAGAAGTATGGTGTGCCATATTTAGAGGTCATCTCGAAGAGAAGTCTATTATTCTCTGTATCTGACCAGTCAAAATCTCTTGTAATAGAATAGGTTGGAATTGGGTACTGGAATCCACGTCCGTTGGCATCACCCTCAATCATAATCTCAAGGAATGCCTTATTTACCATATCCATCTCTTCTTTACAATCCTTATACTTGAAGTCCACTTCCTTACCACCTACAATTGCAGGCAGCTCAGCCAGGTCATTGGGAACGGTCCAGTCTAAGGTAATATTGCTAAATGGTGCCTGGGTCCCCCAACGGCTGGGAGTATTTACCCCATAAATAAACGCTTCAATACATTTCTTAACCTCTGGGTAGGTTAAATGATCTATTTTTACAAAAGGTGCAAGATAAGTGTCAAAGGATGAAAATGCCTGAGCTCCTGCCCATTCATTCTGCATAATACCAAGGAAATTTACCATCTGGTTACATAATACAGATAAGTGGCTTGCGGGAGCAGAAGTGATCTTTCCTGGAATTCCGCCCAGGCCTTCCTGAATCAGCTGCTTTAAAGACCAGCCAGCACAATATCCAGTAAGCATAGACAGGTCATGAATATGAATGTCTGCATCCCGATGTGCCTGTGCAATCTCCTGGTCATATATTTCAGATAGCCAGTAATTAGCTGTTACAGCACCTGAATTGCTAAGGATCAAACCTCCTACAGAGTAAGTAACGGTAGAATTCTCTTTTACTCGCCAATCCTCCACCTTCACGTAGCTGTTAACCACATCCTTGTAATCAAGAATCGTGCTCTTCATGTTACGCATCTTTTCTCTTTGCTTTCTATATAGGATATAATTCTTAGCTACATCCGTATAGCCTGCCTGCTCTAACACAGTCTCCACACTATCCTGGATGTCCTCTACATGAATCTGACCATCCTTAATCTTATTTTGAAAATCTGCTGAAACACGCAAAGAAAGCAGTCCAATAATATCATCATTGTACTCCTTCTGGGTTGCAGCAAACGCTTTGGCGATGGCATCATTGATCTTTCCCAGATTAAATTCGGTTACTTCCCCATCCCTTTTTACTACTTCAAACATTGTTCTCCACCTTTCTTCTTATCATACCTCCCAGAGGTATTTCCTGCACATAGCCTTCCCTTGCCCAGTTGTCACGAACCAGAGGCTATTGGTATATGTATTGTATCAGAATTATTAAGGGTGGTCAATGAAAAAGCACAATATCTAGTGGGTATAATTTTTACACCCACATATATATTGTGCATCTTTTTTCTTTTATATTTGCGATAAAATCAACGTTTTTCTAATAACTTAAATGAAGTTTTAGCAGAATCTGGAAATAATTTCGTCGATTTGACAATACCAGTAGTATCATTGTACTTATCACTCCAATAACAGACAAGATACATCCTGGGAAAAATCCTCTGGCAGTATAACAGATTCTGATTGTATGGCTGCCTTTTGTCAGCTCACAGCCCAGAAATGCGGTATTGACCTTCTTAGGGTTTACCTCTACTCCATCTACCTGAATGGAAAATCCCTCATCATAGGGAATGCTGGTAATCAACCAGCTGTCACTGCCTGATGAGATAGTGCCTTCTAAATAGCTTCTTCCATCCCAGGAGGTCTTCCACTGATGCTCTGTGGTATGTAATTCATCCTCCACAAGCCCCTTAGGCTCCAGCTTACTCCAATCTCCAAAAAAGGCCTGCAGATTGCTGAGGCGATAGCTTCCAGGTCCGAAGGTCATGGAAATATTTCCGGCGTTCTCTGCTGTCCTACCACATAGGTAAATTGATTATTATGATTGGCATATTCGTGACTGCTGCTGGTAAGCTTGTTGGTCTGCTGCTGCAGCTTTATGTACATATCCTGGTTAGGCTTATGGTTTTCAACTTCAAAGGACATTGCCAACAGATTGTCCTCCTGGGGACGCTGCAGTGGGATATCCAGCTGTGTCTCCTGTGTAACAGTAATCTCATATCCATCCTCTGTTTGGTGGATTTGCATGGTCTTGGTATCAATTTCCGGTAACATACAGGTTGTTTTTTCAAATATCTGTTTTTGTTCTTGTGTGCTTTGCGTCTTATCAACTACTGCTGCCTGAAGGAGTGCTGTCTGATTATGGGGAAATTCCAATGATTGATAGGTGTCTTCCTCCATCAGCTTGCTGGTTGTGTAAATGACAGGAAGGGCCTGTTCATTTTCCTTAAGTCCGGCAGCTGTTTGCTCTCCACTGGCTTTCTTTGCTGTGATATATCCTGGGATTTCATCTGTGCTCCACAGATATCGAACTCCCATAAATGCCAGGAAGCAGGGATTATCTGTAGCAGACTGCATCATATTGTTGCGATATGGCTGATTTAGTCCATACTCCTGCCGAAATTTCATATAGTTGGGATTATAGGAGGAGGAATAGATACTGGATATGGATTGCTCGATGGTTCGTATCCGGTTAATATTGGCTTTATTCTCTCTACCTCCTCCCAGCTCCTCCATACGATAGCATCCTGACTCCCAATCGGCTACATTTTCCATTAAATTTCCCTGGATCTCATCCTCTATCTTATGATAGAAATCCCAATCCTCCATGGTATCTTCCAGTGGATGAATAATTCCATTTACCATAAAAAGCACGATAGCTGCGGCAAATGGAAGTGCCACCTGCATCCATCTTCTTTTTGTTTCAAATACTCCTTGAAGAAAGGGCACATACAAATACAAAATAAGTGGTAAAAATGGAATAAACACTTTTGTTTTAGCGTACAGCCCTCCATTTAACAGCACACAGACAGCAGGTGTGGTCAATAACAGGAGAATGACGAAAGACAATCCTCTATCTTTTGATTTGCGTCCCAGCACGCCCCATAGCAGGACAAGTACCGCGGAAACCGACAAACCAATTCCATTGGGACTAAATAAAAGCTTGTCCCACTGAATCGCAGGAAGTAACAAGGACCAATCCCAGTGTCCCATATTACCTCTGCCTCCACACAAGGTTGCTGCTGTGGGAAGCAATAAGATGCCACAGGACATGACAGCAAGTATTAGCCGCATCACGTAGCCCATCATCCATTGAAGGCTTTCCTTAATGGAATGTTTCTGTATGTATACAGACATACTGTAAAGTATTAGAACCAGCATACCTCCCACGCTAAAGTAAAAGCTGGTTAGAATCATCCCTACTGTTGCAGCGATTAACAATCCACTTTTTCGTTCCTTCATATAACGGTCTGTTCCTATCAATGCAAGGCATAAAAATGGCATGTAGTTAACAAACATAATCTGGTTATAGGAGTGATACAGCATAGGGGAGGCCAGTGCAAACATACATCCCAGCCCTGCTGCCGTTATTCTACTATCACACTTTGTTCCAATCCATCGGTAAAAAAGGGTAACAGAAATACAGTAGCAGAAAATACTGCTTAGCATTATGTAGTCGCTCATTTTTACAAAGGGTAATAAATACGAAATAAGTATGATGGGACTGTATAGTCCATAATAAGAAAAGTAGAATAGATTCTGGCCTGCACCAAGCTGTGGTGCAAAGCCAGTAAACAGATTACCCGTGCTGTAGAACAGCTGTCGGAAATAATCCGGGAATACACTGTGCTGGGTAATCCAATCCACCTTGGAGCCAAAGGCTCCATGTCGCAGCACGAAGAACCAGCACAGGAAGAGGCAGCCACCGAAGAGCAGCAGGGGAATCTTATCCTTAGGTCTCTTCAATGCCATCACCCTCCTTCTTCTTACTGCTTTCTGGAAACGTAAGGGTTACCTTGAAGAGGTCTCCATCAACTGCTACCTGCATTTCTCCTCCCATATTCTGAGTGAAGCTGGATGCGATGGCCAGTCCCAGACCATGTCCCTGGGTACTTCTGGATTTATCTCCCCGGGCAAATCGTTCTGTGATTTCCTCCGCCGTAAAATCCATCTCATAGCCTGCAATATTTTTTATAGTAAGAAGAATATTTCCCTCTTCTTTCTTGCCCTCAATATATACTCTGGTTTTTGGCAATGCATATTTCAGGGAATTCTCTATGAGGTTTTGAACTACACGATACATCTTACTGTTATCTCCCTGAAATAGCAGCTCCGGTTCTGAAAAGCTGGCACAAAAATCATAATCATTTTCGGAAATCACATCCTCCATATCTGCCATTATCTGCTCTATCAGCTTCTTCATGTCCAGTGTCTCCATCTCCAGCTTCTGGGAATTGCTGGTAGATTTTGCCAGCTCAAACAAATCCTGAATCATATCCTTCAGCTGCTCCTGCTTCTGGGAAATAACCTGGACATAATCTAATGCTGCCGGTGTCAGCTCTTCCTTTTTCAGCAAATCCGTATACCCTACCATGGAGGTAAGCGGCGTCTTTAAATCATGAGATACATTGGTCACCAAATCCACTCTCATCCGTTCTGCCTGTACCTGCTTGGCAATGGTGGTCTCCATGGTAGCTTCAATATGCTCTAACTGCTCAAAGGCATTTTTTAAAATCGAATCCTCTCTCATAGGCTGCTCCAATGCAGCCTTATTTCCCTGGGAAATATTGTCAAGATTCTCCAGCAGATGAATCAAATCCTTAGGAAATGCTCCAATGAAGCAGAATTTACCATATACCAGTACGGATGCTATACATGTAAGCACAGAAATAATCATAAACGGTGGGTTCCATGGATAATTATAGAGATTGTATACCATAATAAGCTCCAGTGCAGCCAGAATACCAATGATTAGCATTCCTATGCGATTTCTGTGATTTAATCTTCTTCCCCAGGGTGTTTCCTGCTGATAATGCTTGATGGCCTGGCAGATAAGAGAATTATTTCTCCAGCATCCAAACATTTTCTGACGAATCAGATAATATACACTTCCAAAAATAACAGCAGTGGATGCAAACTGCGTTACCATATATCTGGTAACGGTAGGAATGCTAATGGGCATGTAATAGCTTCCCCACACCTGAACCATCGGAACAGAATATGTAATGTAGCTTCCCTGAAACCATGTAATAGCTGCTACGATACATAACAGAAATATAATTTCTATTTTCCAAGTATCATAAAATTGTGGTTCCAAACTGTCTTTATTACACTTTTTCAGAAATTGGATGCTTCCTATCAGTAAAATGATTCCACCTATGATTCCAATTATAATTCCAGTGGTAACAAAATTACTGAATTTTATATGTGTTGCCCAGGTGAACATATAATCATTGTCCATATAGACGGAATCTACATTTACCAGACACAGGAAGCTGATTAATATAATCCAGCCCAGTGATAGTATCCATCCCTTTTGTTTTTTTGAAAGCTTCTTTCCTTGTGTTTTCATCATCCATTTATCCTCTCAATCTTGTAACCGATTCCCCATACTACCTTTAGGTACTTGGGATTTTTGGGGTTAATCTCAATCTTCTCACGAATGCGTCTGATATGTACCATAACAGTATTTTCCACTGCATAGGCATCCTCCTGCCACACCTTGGAATAGATGTCTTCTGCGGAAAACACATATCCGGGATGAGACATAAGCAGCTCCATAATTTTGAACTCTGTAGCTGTTAAATGTACGGTCTCTCCATCTACTGTAAGCTCCTTGGTGTTTTGATCTAACACCAGCCCTCCATTTTCCAGAAGCTCTGTGTTCTTAGCGGACACTGCTGAACCCAGAGAGAAGTACCTCCTTAGCTGAGATTTCACCCTTGCCATTAGCTCTGCGGTATTGTATGGCTTTGTGATATAATCGTCTGCTCCCATGGACAGTCCCAGTACCTTGTCACTTTCTTCTGTTTTGGCAGACAGCAGAATCACTGGAATGTTATTTTCCTGTCGAATCTTCATTAATGCAGATAACCCATTTAGCTTTGGCATCATTACATCCAGGATAATCAGGTGTATCTGATTGGTCACCAGCACATCCAAGGCCTCTATTCCATCATATGCTTTATACACCTGATATCCTTCCAGTTCCAGCAGCATCCCCAGGGATTTCACTATTTCTCTGTCATCATCTACCACCAGTATTTTATATGTTTCCATTTCTCCTCCTGTTGCTTCTCTCTTAAGCTGTTTTTATCTTATCAATAAATAATGATATTTTTCTCAACATAATTCTGACATTTTTCTTACTTTATAACAATGTATAAAAAAAAACTCCCAGAATTTCTTCTGAGAGTCCCATTTTCATTTAATCATCCAAGACGCCGTAAAGTGCCATGGGAACGTAGGCCTTAATATAGATTCCTTCCCCACGGTATTCCTCCTCTAAGACCTCTCCCTTCTTACGAATCTGTGACAGAAGGCTCATCTTCTCATAAGATAATACTCGTTCTATTAATACCTTATCCTCTCGAAGCACTTCTGATAATGCCTCTCGAACCTTATCTAATCCCTGTCCTGTCTTCGCTGAGATGGAAAGGGTCTTATCTGCTCTAAAGTCCCGCATAGGCTCCGGCTGGGGAAGCTGATCTATCTTGTTAAATAAAGTAATGACCTTCTTGTCCTTAACCTCCAACAAATCCAGGGTCTCATATACAATCTGCATCTGCTTCTCCATCTGAGGATTGGAAGCATCCAGAACATGAATAATATAATCCGCATACTTGGCTTCCTCCAGGGTACTGCGAAAGGCATCAATTAAATGATGGGGCAGCTTGCGAATGAAGCCTACCGTATCTGTTAAGAGAATCTGCTGCTTTCCTGGAAGCTCCAGCATACGGGTTGTGGTATCCAAGGTAGCAAACAGCTTATCCTCTGCCAAAATATCTGCACCGGATAATGCATTCAGCAGGGTAGATTTTCCTGCATTGGTATAACCAACAATGGCTGCCACCTTGGCTTCCTGGCGATTACGGTGCTGCCTTGTAAGCTCACGGTGCTGCACCACTTCATTTAATTCCTTCTTAAGCTGGGAAATGCGGTCCTTGATTAACCGTCGATCCATCTCCAGCTTCTTCTCACCCGGTCCTCTGGTTCCAATTCCCCCTCCTAATCTGGACATGGAACGCCCCATGCCACCCAATCGGGACAAACGGTAGCGAAGCTGTGCCAGCTCTACCTGAATCTTACCTTCGCTGGTTCTGGCATGGTCTGCGAAAATATCCAGAATTACCATGGTGCGATCCATTACCTTCGTGTCCAGTGCATCCTCTAAATTACGCATCTGTGCAGGAGACAGCTCATCATCACACACAATTCCTGTAGCCTCCAAAGCGGTAATCATCTCCTTCAGCTCCTGAATCTTACCCTTACCAATGTAGGTACCAGGATGTACTGCCTCACGGTTTTGCACCATAATCCCCAGGGTCTCAGCTCCGGCAGTCTTCACCAGCTCCTCTAATTCATTCAGGGAATCCATGGTGTCGTCTCCGTCCTCTAAACTGACACCTACTAAGATTACCTTCTCTATATCCTGCTTGTTTTCATGTATTTCTGCCATTATTGTGTAATTACTCCCTTCATGACGTTCCTTTTAGCCAGGTTCTGCTGCACTTACCTGGTATTTAAGAATACCTGCTCTCTTAGTGCATCCTCATCTGTTGGATATTGCTTCAGGAACTCCCCTAACTTGGCCTTCGCTCCCTGAAAATCTCCGGTATGCTCTAATGCTGCAATTTCATTTTTCAATAAATCTTTTTTGTTATCTATATTTTTTAATGCCAGCCCCTTTTGGAAATATTCCAAAGCACTTGCATAGTCCTGCTGCTCCATTTTCATACTGCCAATCATGTTATAGGCTTCCCCTGAGACAGTATCATTATCCAGATAATCCTTAAGGATTGCTTCTGCCTGATCCTTTTCCTCTCTGGCTTCATATACCTGTGCCATGTAGATTTTAGCTTCTCCCAGCTTCTTATCGATTGCCTTTTGTAATGCCTTTTCTGCAGCATCATACTGTTCTAACAGCATATAGATTCTGCCTCGCTGCATATAGTTCTCTGCCCGATTTCCATCAATTTCCAGTGCCAGATTCAGGAATTCCAGCCCTTCTTCATGATGATTCAAGGCATTTAGGTTCTCATAAATCTGAATATATAATTCATAATTATCTTCATCACAGCCTACCGCCGTCTTATAGTCCTCCATTGCAGGCTCCATCTGGTTCTCATCAGCATAAATACTTCCTCTTAAGAACCAGGGACGATAATCGTCTCCATCAAATTCGGTAAGGGACGTATAGGTACCTACCGCACCATCAAAATCTCCCTGCAGATACTGGGCTGCTGCCTTATAGAAGGAAATATCAATCTCGCTGGTGGTTACATTATGTCCCGAATGAGCCAGTGCCTTGTCAAATGATTCCATCGCCTTATCATAATCCTGCTGGGTCATTGCAGTAATTCCCTGTTGCTTATATTTCTCCTGTGTCTCTTCCCGCTTGGAGGTACAGCCACACAGCATCAGAGTAATCCCCAATACTGCTGCCGTTAATAAATATTCCTTATATCTATATCTCATCTTCATGAATCCTGTCCTCTATTTATCTTGGTCCACAAATATTTCCAGTTGCCGCTGGCTGACTTTGTGTTGTCACAGGGCATATTATACCCTAAGAATCCCTTCCTGTACAGTTGAAGTGGGGATTCTATATTTCATATTATCCCATAAAAATTTCTGCAAATAGTCAGTTTTTTTATAAAATACTATATATTTTGATATCCTCTATGGACTATTTCCTGTAGGATAAGAATAACTAAATAATTATCATTTATAACCAGGAGGAGCAAACCATGAGTGTAATGTATCAGCTTGATTTAAACCAGAAGGGACGACAGTATCCCCATTACTGGGAAATGTGCGTAGGAAGCTGCCACGCATCTACCATTCTTAGAGAGGATGTAAGGCAACAGATTCGCAAAGCACATAAGGAAATCGGATTTCAGTATCTTCGATTCCACGGTCTCTTTGATGATGACATGAGTGTGGTAATTAATCCAATGATACCCATTGGTGCGCCACAGATTTCTTTCTTTAACATTGATAACATCTTCGATTTTCTGTTGGATACAGGAATGAAGCCTTTTATTGAATTAGGATTTATGCCAGAAGCATTTGCCAGTGGTCGAGATACCTGCTTCCATTATAATGGAAATATATGTATGCCTAAGGATGATCAGCAGTGGTCTGACTTTATTGCACAATTTACACAGCATCTTATTGACCGTTATGGCTTAGATGAAGTAAAGACCTGGTTCTTCGAAGTATGGAATGAGCCCAACCTGAGATTCTTCTTCAACGGAACACAGGAAGATTATTTCCATCTGTATGAATTAAGTGCAAGAGCCGTAAAAAGCGTCAACGCAGACCTAAAGGTAGGTGGTCCTGCCACCTCCAATAATATGTGGATTCCGGAGCTGATTGATTTCTGTAAAAAGAACGCCGTTCCGTTAGACTTTATATCCACCCATCATTATCCCAGTGATGACCCTCTGTCTATGCAGGGAATGAATGGTCCCGGAGTAAAGGGACAAGGCTACGATATGTCTCCAGAAGCCAGGGAGAAGGTACAGTCCATGCCCAAGGAAGAAATCGAAGAAATGATGAAATCCTTCTTCAACAGAGAAAATAAGAATCCAAGAGATATTCTGGCTCAGCTGACTCGTAAGGCCAAGGACGAGGCTGGTGACCTGCCTCTCTACTATACGGAGTGGAACGGTTCTGTAGAATACGACACCTGCTACATGGCAGCTACCGTAACCCAGACATTAGCTTATAATGAAGGAATGGTAGAAGGCTATTCTTATTGGACAGTCAGCGATATTTTCGAGGAAATGGGGCTGCATGGTCTTCCATTTAACAACGAATTCGGACTTCAGAATGTCTATGGAATTGCAAAACCGGTTTATCGCGTATTTGAAGAGCTGCATAAGGCAGGAAGTAAGCGACTGGATGTATCTGGAACACCTCACGCAACCGCCGAGGTTATGGCATTGGCTGATGATGATACCGTTACCCTCTTCGCATATAATCACGATATTGTCCGCCGCCAGATTCAGGCGGAAGAGATGGAGATTACCATTGAGGGAGCCTTCAAGCATATTGAAAAGGCTGTCATTGATGATGAGCACTGCAATCCTCTAAAGACCTGGGAAGCACAGGGGAAGCCTGTATATCCTACCAAGGAGCAGCTTGCTGAGATGGATAAAGAAAGCCAGCTTGTATTTGAAACCATTGCTGAAAATGGAACAAATGCTGATATTAAGTTCACGGCTCAGCCAGAAAGTGTTACAATTATTCGAATTAGACGTTAAAAAGTGGGCAGTGATGCATATCAGCATCACTGCTTTTTGGTTAAATATGTAAATAATCTTGCAGTAACCTATATCCTTAGGTATAATTAACAGTAAATATTTAACAAGAGGTGATTATTTATTGGATACTGATGGGGCGATACAAATTTTATTTCTAATTCTATTGCTACTATTGTCTGCCTTCTTCTCGTCTGCGGAGACGGCACTTACTACGGTAAACAAAATTAAAATAAGGACGATTGCTGACGAAGGAGATGCACGTGCCAGCCGAGTACTGCAGATTACAGATGATTCCAGCAAGATGCTAAGTGCTATCTTAATTGGTAATAATATTGTAAATCTGTCTGCATCCTCTCTGGCCACATCCCTGGCAATCCGTGTATGGGGAAGTGTAGGAGCAGGAATTGCAACTGGAATTCTAACTCTTTTAATTCTTATATTTGGAGAGATTTCTCCTAAAACTCTGGCAACCCTCCATTCCACCCAGCTATCATTACAATATGCAGGTGCCGTATGGTTTCTTATGAAGCTTCTTACCCCGGTAATCTTCATTATTAATCATTTGTCTATGGGATTTTTAAAGCTGCTGCGTGTTGACCCCAACGCCAATGATGCAGCCATGACAGAGGAAGAGCTCCGTACCATTGTAGATGTCAGCCACGAAAGTGGTGTCATTGAAGGAGAAGAACGGGAATATATCCACAAACTGTTTGATTTCTCTGATGCTGCTGCCAAGGAAATCATGATTCCAAGAATTGATATGACCATGGCAAATGTGGAATGGGATTATCACCGACTACTTGCTGTATTTCAGGAGGATATGTATACACGAATTCCTGTTTATGAGGATAATGATGATAATATTATCGGTGTAATCAATATGAAGAATCTTCTGCTGGTAACAGACCCACAGAATTTCTCTATGAGAGATTATCTGCGAGAAGCCTTCTTCACCTATGAACAGAAGAATACCGCCGAGCTCTTTGACGAAATGCGTCAGGGTTCCATATCCCTTGCCATTGTATTAGACGAATATGGTGCTGTTGCCGGTTTAATTACCTTAGAAGATTTATTGGAGGAATTGGTGGGAGAAATCCGAGACGAATTTGATGATGATGAAGTAGATGACTTAATTCAGATTAATGAACGGGAATATCAAGTATTAGGTTCCATGAATCTGGAGGATTTATGTAATATCCTTCCCCTGGGATTTGTATCTGAGGACTATGATACCTTAGGGGGATATCTTACCGGATTATTTGACCACTTTCCGGAAGAAGGAGAATCCTATGTTACCAAGGACGGTATTATCCTTCGTGTAGACCGGGTAGACAAGAAACGAATTGAGGTTGTGCACATTAAGCTTCCTGTCTCCTTTGAAGAAAATGAATAAGGGATAAACAATAAGCCGAAAGACTGTGGAACAATCCACTCTTTCGGCTTTTATCATATCCAATTTCTATCTTACCCGCCTTTGTGTAACTACAAGGGTATCATATCCTGCATCCTGCAGCTTCTGCTGCAGCTGCACTGCATTATCTAAGGAACTCTCTGGTCCCACCCAGATTGCAATCAGTCCACCAATACGCTTCCAGGTAGTATCATACCCCTGCTGCTTCAGCTGTTCCATCAAATACACCGCATTTTCCGGATAGCGGAATAAGCCTACCTGAACATAATAGTCCATCCGATCTGTCATAGGCTGTGGTCTAGGAACCGGTTCATTCCACGGTATATTGCGATTGTTAGACATCATATCTCTGGTCTGGTTATTATACATTCCATTTTGGTTCTGATTGTCTGACATCCCTGCCCGCTCCCGGTTATTTGGGGCGGATACAGATGGCATGGGCTGTATTACGGGTACAGGCTGCGTGTAAGGCTGTGCTGGCATGGGCTGCATTGCCGGCTGCCCGGATGGGTCTGGCATGGAATCTTCGTTATTGGTATCTGTAAGCTGCTGGGTTTCTCGAATCTCTGCTCTTTGCTCTGGCACAGACTCTTCAATTCCTATGGTAATGGCATCCACAATTTCATCGAACTTCTCGTCAAACAGGCGATTATCCTCTGTGGAATTAATAAATCCCACCTCAAGTAATACCGCAGGCATACTGGTTCTTCGAAGAACCACCAGCTCTCTTCGTTCATCGATTCCCAGATTATCAAAGCCTACTGCTTCTAATCTTGCATTCACATTATTGGCAATACGAAGTGCCACTGGATTATCTCCATATACCAGTGCCTGAATTCCATGATATAAATCAGTTCGCTCTGCAAAATTACGATGGAAGGAGATAAACACATCTCCTCCTGCATTGTTTCCTATCTGTGCCTTCTCATAAGGCGAATCGTATTGATCCATCGTTCTGGTATATATGACATGATATCCATCATTTTCCAGTCTTTTTCCTACCGCTAGTGCAAGTCTTAGATTATCGTCTTTTTCTTTTCTATTCTGGTAAACCGCTCCGGCATCAAATCCTCCATGACCCGGATCAATAATCACTGTATAATCCATTCCATATCCTTTGGCATTTACTATTAGTTTATTCTATGCACCTGGATTGGTTTTGTGTCATTTTATTTCCCGGAAATCCTCTTTAATTCATGAAATGCATCCATAAGAAGCTTCTGATACTCCTCCTTATGATACCATAATGAATCTGCTTCTAATCCCCCTTCCTCACGGGATGGCTTCTTATAATTATCATAATCAATAAAGCGAATATATTCCCTGACTGGAATGCCTGCACTGGTACTTACATGAACCTGAAGACATTCCTGGGTGTAATTTCCGGCTCCATCCATCGCCTGTATCATAAGAGCCACTTCACCAGATTCTCCTAGATTCTTAAAATCCTCGAGAGAAAAGTCTAATACCTTTATTTGTGTCCCCTTTTCCAATACTCCATCTTCCTTATCCTCTGCCTGAACATACCCCAATAGAAATTCCTCTGTTATGGCATCAGCCTGGACATCTGTAAGGAAAATATCATAGGTATCCAACAGGGGATATTGATCCCACACCGCATAAATAGAGATAGCTCCGGTACCGGCATCATCAAAGCTTACCTTATCAATTCCCAGCTGTTCCATAAAAAAGGAAGTAATATCCACCAGATCTCCTGCCTGCCAGATTCCATTGCTGTGATAATCTGCATTGGAATTGCCATGCCACCCCTGCCAGGAATAACGATAAGTATATGGCAGCTCCTGACCTGTATTGGGTTGAAATCTGCTTGCTTCTTCCTCCCTGGAAAATGGATTTTCTGGGAACTGATATGTACCAGAGACCTGCTCTACTACAAAGTCTTCTCCCTGGGTAGCCCCATTCCCCCGAAAATTGAGATTCACCTGTGCCTGCCAGATAGCATACATGGTTAGATTATGGTCCAAAGCCATCGTGTGATTCTTCTGGTATCGTTCTCCCTGACCGGCTTGTTCCAGACACCAGCCTGTGAAAAACAAAGTGTTACCAATATCCTGACTTTGATACATGGGCTTTGCCCTTTGAGCGGTAGCAAAGGACACAGCCTCCATCCAATAGGCGGTCTCCTTTTCGGGGGAGAAAGTCACAGTAATCAGAGGATTTCCTGCCAGATTTCCATCATAGATAACCTGATAGATTCCAGACAGATTACATACACCAGGATGTCCATTTCTTATTCCTGCACGAATCCCTGCAGTATGGGTCTGTCCATCCTTTCCATCCACATCATTCACTGTAAATGCCAGGTGAAATTTATTCTCGTATAGCATATCAGAAGCACCACTTTTATCTGCGATAATATCTAACAGCACTCTTCCTACCGCTTTATCTCCCGATGCCAGATCAATTCTGCCACAGCTTCCATGGAGTAGATTTCCTGAAAGAGAGATTACCTTATCCCGTTCCAGATAAATGGTATTATTCTCATCTACTGCCGCATTTCCTGACATATCGAAATAACCATTTTGATACACACCTCTTACTTGATTTCCGGAAATTGTTCCCCCTGTGACGTAAAGGCTTCCTTGATTATCAATTCCGATAGAAGTATTATGCATAAATTCACCACCCAGGATTCTGCTGACGCCATAATTTACAAATCCATTTTTATTATTATGACTGCTGCCTCCCTGAATGGTAGAATCTCCTACAATGGTCATTCCATTGGCATTGTTATAAAAGTCTCCTCCTGTAATATGTACGGTGGACAAAAATGCTCCCATTCCATCCTTTCCATTATCATGAATCGCTCCCCAGTTCCAGCGAACTGTACCGTAAGAGCTGCTAACCCCATTTTCACTGCAATTATAGATCTGAATGCTAGACCGGTCTGCTGCAGTGCGAAGCTCTATAATTCCATTATCCAGCCAATGCTGAAAGGTTGCATCCTGATTACTTCCGAAGGCTCTGGCCACATCTGGATTATATGCCTGATATTGATAATAATCGTAATCCGACAGACTGTGAAGTGTTCCTCCAGACTGTGCCACTCCATTGGTGGCACCTGCAATTTCCGTTTGGCTAAGATAGAGTCCTGCTGCCGCAGATTGAATTCCTGTGCCTGCCACTGCAAGCTTATCTCCAAAGACAATAGCAGTATGTACCCCACCTGTAAATTCCATAAGATTATCACACCAGGAAATATTGTCACACCAGCTCCTTACATATCCTCCATACACATACATTCCACTATATCCACCGGAAATGGTATTAAATGCAGAGTATAGTGTTCCTGAATGACTCAAATCATAGGTTCCATTATTTCTCAGGGTACTCCAGGACACATTGGAATTGCCGGATAACGCCAGTCCTACGGAGCGATTATTCTCACAGGTAACTCCTGTCAGATTATTCACTCCTCCACTGCTTCCCACACCAATATGATTATTGGCAATATAACAGTTAGATAAATCTACGGTGCAATACCTGCCCCAGGGCTCGCCTCCCACAGCAATCCCCATTCCGATTCCACCATTATTAATAATCCAGCTGTTGCTTGCCTGAAATTTCCCATAAATCACCCCTACCGTGGCTGACTGGTTGGACCGCCCGTCCTGAGCATTGCTGACGATATCGTGATTTTGACCATTTAATATAAGATGGTCTACCACCAGGGTACTGTTGTTCAATATCTCAAAGATCGCAGCCAGCCGGTGATAATCCCCTCCAATATTATTATAAATAGATTTATAATTTCCATCACTGGTTCCAATCAAGGTAGGTGCCGTCACTTCAATTTTGCTGCTGACCCAGATATCTCTGTCTATGGAATACCAACCGCCCTGACGACAGGCTGCCCGCAGCTCTGCTTCATTAGAAATATAGCCATTGGCATAGAAAGCTCTGCTCTCTGTCATAGGCATATCCATTCCCTGCTCCTGTGGCACAGTCTCCTGTTTTGTAATGATATTCTCGTCCTTATTTTCTTCTACTTCTATCTTTTCTTCTACTTCTATCCCACCGATTGGAAGCTCTTCGGCACATACTCCTGAGAAACTGTATAACATACATAGGATTCCTATCCATGCAATTTGTGACCAAAGATACCCCTTTTTACTTACTCTCATATACTCCTCCATCCATCTTATCACTATCTGATACGGCTTATGGTGCTTCTCCTGTTTTGCGAAAAACTGCTGTATAGCCCTTATTCTCCGTTACCGTCTCCGGAAAGCTTGCCTTTTCTCCTGTGGCATCATCAACCCAGTATTGAAATGCCTGACCCTTTACACTGGGATTGGCAGGTTGTTTCCATGACATCCCCTCTAGCAGCGTGTACTCCTTGTATAGTCGATTAGGGTATCTATAGCTTATGGTGTAACAGGGCGTGTCTTTTGGCTGCTCTATCACTGCTGTAGTGTCACAGCTGGCTGTTCCTTTTCTTCCATTAGGATGGGTGAAGGTTTCAGTTACATGTACCGAAAGCAGTCCATGCTGTGCATCCACCCCTGCAACCTTCACCTGAAACTCTACCGGTGCATCCTGCTGTCCACTGGTATCGGAATGTAACAGCTGCCTCAGCCGCTTTGTGAATTCATCCACAAGTATATCCTGTGATTCCATATTTACATTTTTCTCCTGGTAGATACTGTATAGTGTGGATGCTGCTGCCTGTTGCACACTATCCTTAAGCTTTTGTTCTCTGGCGGTTCTACCTTCCACGGTCAGCACTCCTAATACCACCAAAAGAATCATAATCGATGCTGCTAATCCATATATAATGTGCTTCATATACTCCTCCTACTAGGTATTATTCCCTCGATAGCCGCTGGTTCATATTGATATATACCCAGCTTCTGCTTACTCTTCCCTGGGTGTCGCGGCCTCTTACCAATAAGCGATAGACCCCCTTTTGTGGAAATGTTAACCCCTGGTTATCCTGTACCTGAGACAGAATATCTTCTCCCGCCGGATTCACCGCCTGTTCTATAAATATTTCTGCAGGATTCCCCTCCTGGTCTGTGGCTGCTACTAACTCCTCTAAAGCGTAAGATACCTTGGCATACCATAAGCTTTCCTGCCGCACCTGGCACTTAGGTCCTGACCTGTTATATAATTCTTCCATCTCCTGGGAAATGCTCTGTTCCATCTCTCCTGTGGATTGCTGTGCCCTGGCACCTATGATATGCCACACCCCGGTAACACCATCACCTCCACCGATTTGTACAAATAACAGCATAAGAATTGCAATGGCTGCTGTCACTGCCAGCATTGCCCCACCATACTGTCTGATTACTTCCCGCATCCTACTGCCTCCTGGTTTTTTTTAATTCACTGGATGATTTCCAGCGTTGGTTACTAATTACATATGGTTAAAACATACTGGTAAAACAGGCTGCAATCATATCCTTCATAGGTCCCATTATCGCCCACATAAAAACAGTGATGACTCCTGTTCCTCCTACCATTCCCAGCAATTCCTCTCCATATAACTCTATGATTTCCTCCATACAAATCCCCGCTTTCCTTTCTAAAAGCTGCTGACCATTTCCAAAACGCCCAGAAACAGTCCCAGAAGCAGCAGATGTGACACTGCATATAACAGAGCCTCTCCATATTCTTCAAATAATGTTTTCATACCGGCCTCCACTCCTACTACTGATACCTTCGCTTCATTTAATAAATAATTCCCCGCACCTGATGCTCCTGTTCTAAACCCAGCAATGGAATTTGATTATGATAGGTAAGCAAAATTTCACCCGTTGGCATCATGGCGGTGTTTTCCTGCCTGGTCCATACCTGAAGCTCATAACCGTTTCGCTTTGCATCCCTTTTACACACCTCAATCACTGCCTGCGAAAATCCACTATTACTGATTCTTGTTGTACACTCACTGGCAAAGGTATTGGCATTTCTGCCTTCCATGGATGCAGAAATAATCCCTACTCCCAGAAATACCAAAATCATGGAGAAAAATACTCCCATAAATGCTTTTACTACAACGTCCATATTACACACCTCCCATATTTGCCATATATAAAATCATCAATACCATTAAATCCGCCACCATCTTTACACCAGCTGTAAGCTGAGGTGCCAAAAACAGCAGATACATGCCTGCTAATGCATCTTCATTTTTCATGCGATTGGCTTTGTCCAACAGCTGTTGATTTCGTTGAATCATGTCTCGAATCTGAGACTGCGCCTCTCCGCCACAGCCCTCGGAGATGGAATAAAGCATTTTCATAGAAGCCTTCACCTCCGGCAGGGTAAATTCCTGTAAGAATTCCATATAGGGCTCCATGGCAGAAGGACTCTTTTGCAGCTTGTATATCAGTTCCTTTAATTCCAGCTGCAAAATCTTAGGCGAAGCCTCAAAGGATTTTACCAATGCCACCTGAACATTTTCTGTCTGCAGCAGCAATGCCAGCTGCATAAGCCATTGGGGAAATGCTATTTCCATAGCTCTGGTTACTCTTTTTTGGGCAGCCTGCTTACCTAATCTTTGTATCAAATGCTTACTGTTATACTTACAATAGCGCTGATATTGCCTGTAAGCTTCTCCGTCATCCTCTGCTTCTTCTAATACATAGCCCTGGGAAAACCTCTTTTCCACCTGGTAATAAATCACCAGGTCAAGCACCAATACGATTGTGGTAAGCAGCTGAGATATGGGATTATCCATAATAGAGAAATCCATTCTGGATGTAATCAGATAAATCATTGAGCATAATAGAAGGCTGGCTACAATAGATAGTATTACATTGAACCGCTGCTTCTTTTTTTCTTTCATTAAAAGATAAACACTGTCTGCCCACATTCTACGTGCTTCTAACAACAATAAGATTCCATTTTCACAGTCACCTCCATTTCGTTCCACCCAAAGTGCATATTTATGAATGGTTTCTAGTCTTTTGCAGCTATATTCCTTCTCAATAAGCTGAAGTCCTTCCCGTTCTACATGCTGACGGCTATAGGTGTGCATAATAAATTCTCTGGCTTTATTAATGGTGGTTTTCATCCTTCCCTGACCAAAAAGCTTCTCCACATCTTCTAGTGTAGTAAGTATCTTCTTAGACTTTTGAAAAGAATACAGAAACTGTTCCATATAGATATTCAATTCAGAAAATCTCTGCTGTTCATATTTACTTTTTGCCGTATTTCTTGCAAAAAATGGAGACAGCATCACTGCAATCACACAAAGCAGTAAAATATATTGCCACTGCAATTGAAAAAATCTTCCCAAAAGTGCCATCATACACAGCATACCCCCATAGGCTGCCACACTTTTCTTCCAGGAAAAAACATAGCCATATTGTTTCATTTCATCCGATAACTGGTTTTTTACCCCCATAGGTTCCCGCCTCCTCTGCAACTTTATCCACTTGTGGCATCTGAAATATGGTAGCTTTTTCAGATGCTGTAACCTCTGATTTTATTTCTTCCATGTTCTGGTGTGACATCCTGTACTTCATAAAATAATCTAAGCCTGCTTCCGTAAATTCTCCTTCATTTACAATCAGCTCTATGTGATTACTTCCGTTCTCTCTGGAGAACAATCCAATCTGGTCAATAAATCTTCGCACCACGGGCTGTTCTTCTTCTAGAAACACCTTTCGGCGAATCAGAATAGCAACATCAAAAAAGGAATAAATATCATTTTCCATTCGAGTGGTATCTCCTGCCACCTGAGACATATTAATAATGCGATCCGGTACCTTTCTTACATCATCTGCATGGAGGGTGGTAAATCCCTTAACCCCGGTACTAAAGCCCTCCATAAGATATCGTACTTCACAAGATCTTGCTTCTGACAGCATCATCCACTTGGGGTTCAGCCGCAGACATGTCTTAATGGCCTTGGTGTAATCCATCTGAGGATTAATTCTAAGCTCCACACAATCCCTGTCAGGAAACATACTTCTATAATGCCACTCCGGATTATCCTCAATGGTAATCACTCGATCCTCCGGCGATATAAATCCAGAAAAAAACTTGGCACACTCGGTCTTACCAACCCCCGGTTCCCCGCAAAACACCATATTCTTCTTATCCCTGACACAGCCAATGAGAAGGTCTAGCATCTCCTTGGTGCAGTATTTAGACGAAAGCATTCCCTGACTTGTCATTCTGGTATAGGGAAGGGATTTGCGAATACAAATACTTCTGCCGGAAATCGCTACGGATTCATGTACAATAGTAATCCGCAGATTGTCTGTCTCTGCCTCTAAAATTGGATTTTGCTTATTAAATTCCTTACTGACGGTATTAGCCACCCGCTTCGTGAACTGGGTTACAAAGCTCTCTGTAATACCGCTGTCGGTGCAGATTCTTCGATGATTGCCACTGTCGGTAATCCACAGCGTATGCCCATTATAGTCAATGTCCGTAATATCATCTTCCGTGATAAATGGATAAAGAACCCCAAAATATTGGGGGCTCTCCTCCATTATCTTCATATGATCTACTGCCATAGCCTACAGCCCGCTTCCTGCTGACTGGAAGAACTTGGTCATAAGCTCTGAAAAAGCCTTTCCAACAATTCCTGTTTCATTGGTACCAATCACTGCGGTAATCACGGTTACAAGTGCTACAATTGCTACTACTGTAATAATAGCTGGTCCATATTCCTTTAAAATATCCTGCATAATAATCTCCTGTTCTGTTTACTCTAATGTAAACTCTAGCTGGGAAACAGTTGGTATTTTGAAATCCTCAATGTAATAAATGGGTAATGTGGGATGATGCATCCCTTTGAAAAAAGATTTTGCAATCTTGCCTTGGAATTGGAAGATTGTGAAATTAATAATAGCAAGTTTCTCCACGCATTGCAAGTGTTATTTTCATTTTTTTGTAAATTTTTATAAACTTCATTTCCAGGCACTTTACTTCCTGGTTTTTTTCCTCTACAATGATGCTTATTACAAGGCAGGTCTTGTATTACACAATTAGGAAAGAAGAGGTAACAAATATTATGGCACAGAATCCAATCATTACTATTGAAATGGAAAACGGCGATATTATGAAGGGAGAATTATATCCTGAAATCGCACCAAACACGGTGAATAATTTTATCAGTCTTATTCAAAAGGGATACTATGATGGTATTATCTTCCATCGTGTTATTAATGGCTTTATGCTCCAGGGTGGAGATCCCAACGGTACAGGTGTTGGTGGTCCAGGATATTCTATTAAGGGTGAATTTACTCAGAATGGTTTTAAGAATGATCTGGCTCACACTCCTGGTGTGTTGTCTATGGCTCGTACCATGGCTCCAGATTCTGCCGGAAGCCAGTTCTTCATTATGCACAAAGATGCTCCTCATTTAGATGGAGCTTATGCTGCTTTTGGTAAGATTACGGAAGGTATGGACGTGGTAAATAAGATTGCTGAGGTGGCTACGGATTATTCCGATAAGCCTATGGAGCCTCAGGTGATGAAGAAGGTTACGGTGGAGACCTTTGGAGTTGAGTATCCAGAACCGGAGAAGTGCTAGAGGGATTTTTTCTGTAAGAGGTTACGACCAAGCCCCCGGGCGGGCACCACGTTTAGCCATATTCAAGGTATGCCGGGCATTCCGCTGAGCCTTCTCAG